>CACAQQ010000056.1 GCA_902534675.1 uncultured Prochlorococcus sp. | reverse complement strand
AGTTGTTAACTCCTTCTCTTGAAGCAGCTATTTTATTAATGGTTATAGGAACTACATTTCTTGCTCCTGTTCTCTTGAGAATTGTGCTAAAAGATAAGCCACCAAAAGATGGAAATAAAATTTCAGATGATGTTGCAGCTGATCCTGTAGGTCTTCTTTAAGAAATAATTTTATTAGTATTAATAAATATATTATTTTCATTAAATGGAAAAATCAGCTCTGATAGATAGTGATGTAAATTATGACTGGAATTTTTTAAATTACCCAATACATACTGTTTCAGCTAAGCCTGAGAAAACAACAAAAGAATACGCAATTTTATTGATTCATGGATTCGGTGCTTCTACGGATCATTGGAGATTTAATATTCCTGTTTTGAGTACAAAATACGAAGTTCATGCTGTTGATTTAATCGGTTTTGGAAAAAGTCCTAAGCCTCAAGACGTCGAATACTCAGGATCTTTATGGAAAGATCAGGTTGTCGCTTATGTAAAAGAGAAAATAAAAAAGCCTACAATTGTTGTTGGAAATTCATTAGGTGGTTATGCAGCATTAGCAGCTGGTGCTGAATTAAATGAGCTAAACGCAGGAGTGATATTACTTAATGCTGCTGGATATTTTAGTGAAGAAAAAACTATCAAAAAGAATATGTTGCAAACTTCAATTGAAACAGTTGCTGGCATATTTTTGAAAAATATTGTCCTTCAACGTTTGATTTTTGAGAATATGAGAAATCCAAAAAATATTAAAAAAACTTTGAATCAAGTTTATGTTGATAAAAAAAAATGTTGATGATTTTTTAGTTGAGTCCATAAGGAAGCCTTCGCTAGACTTCGGAGCTTTTAATGTTTTTAGAAGTGTATTTAACCCATCAGGTCCCCAGGGATTGCCCTTGGATAAGTTATTCTCAAAACTAAATGCACCATTATTACTTCTTTGGGGCGGGAAAGATCCATGGATGAACACTCCAAAAAAAAGAAATCTATACAAAAAATTTACACCAAAGAATACAAAAGAAATTGTTCTTGATGCAGGACATTGTCCTCATGATGAGATACCTGAATTAGTTAATCAGCATATTTTGGATTGGGTTGATTCTCTTTAAGTAATAATTGTGAAACTCGAATTATCTAATAAAGAGCAAGGAATTTTTGTATTTCAATTGGATAAAAATAACTACATTAAATTTTGTCCTGAAAGAGGAGGTGTTATTACAAATTGGGTTTCGGATGGTAATGAAATACTTTATTTCGATGAAAAAAGATTTATGGACAAGACAAAAAGTATTAGGGGAGGCATTCCAATCTTATTTCCAATATGTGGAAATCTCAATACCTCCAGTTCAGTATTTGGAAATGGTTATTTGCAATTACCACAACATGGTTTCGCTAGGGATTTGCAATGGCAATACACCTTCAATGAAAATGAAAAATTTTTATGCTTATTTCTAAATGCATCTAAAAAAACAAAAAAACATTATCCTTTCGATTTCGAACTAAGAATAGAAGTTACCTTAAAGATTAACTGTTTAGAATTTGAAATTACAATCCATAATAAAAAAGACTTTGTTATGCCTATAAATTTTGGTTTGCATCCTTATTTTAATATTTCAGACTTTAAAAATTTAGAGTTTTTTGATAATCCGCTTAATTGTCAGGATCAAGAAAGAAATATTATTAGTAATACTTCGGATGAATTAAACAAAATTAATTTAGGAGTTGATCTACTTATGTATACTTCCGGTAGAAGCTCTTTTCGAGATAAAATTTTTAAAAGAGAGGTAACTTTAAATCATCCATATCCTTTTGATTTAGGCGTAATTTGGAGTGATCCTCCTAGAAGAATGATATGTCTCGAACCTTGGACTAGTCCTCGAAATTCTTTTGTTGATGGAGTTAGAAACATAATGATTCCTTCAAATGATAGTAAAAGGTTAAATGCCTCAATACAAATAAAATCTCTTAAGTAATTATGCAATACTAATGAAATTTGTCGTTATAGATGATGATCCCAC
>CACAQQ010000055.1 GCA_902534675.1 uncultured Prochlorococcus sp. | reverse complement strand
TTTCTTAATTTGATATAAATCTTTCAAATCTCTTTTCTTTGTAAATACTAGGTTTTTTGTGACTTAATAATTATTTAAAAGTTTTACCCCTTTCAAAAAAATAAAATTAACGTTATCAAGGATTAATAATATTTACTTAATTCAATGTTAGGGGATATGTGGAGCTCATCTGAGTTGACCTCGGAAAAACTTGGAATAACTGAAATTAAACTTTCTTTTTTACGTGAAAATGGAATACTTAAGCCTGGGATTCATTGGAAAAGCTCTCCACTTGGTCAGAAAAAACCTTGGAAACCCAAAGCGCTATACAATATAAAAATGTGCAGTGAAATAATTAATAAATTTTATTCTGAAGAAAACTATAATATTGCAGCCTAAAACTATATATTATCCTGATTAATTTGGGAAAATATAAAATATTTATTCGATTAGATTCTCATCCTTACACTCAATAAGAGTGTTTTGCAAAGTTGGATATAAGTTAATCATATTTATATATTGTTTCGATTTTCTGTAAGATTTTGCAGCCTTTTTGTAATGAACCTCAGATTTCATTTCTAGTGAAAATTTTCTAGAAGACTCTTGAGAAGTAGTCATAATATTAGATGTCTTATCCCATATTTAATAATTGTTTGGAAATGAGGCAATAACCATCACGGTGTAATGAAACAAAACATCGTTTAATGTCAGCAAAATGAAATTTATTTAACTTATTTGAATTTAAAAATACTGGTTTATTTGATAGAACTTATATCTCTGAGAATAATTTTTCTTTATTAAATCTACCTTCTTTACTCTTGTCTGGCCCTACGAATAATTTTTGTTTAGTAATAGTTAGGATTACTAACCTTTACAATTTTGTTATGAATTCAACTGTTTGGTGAAATATAAAGTATTCTCAAAACGTTTAAGCTAATCAATTCCTAAATGCAAACCTATGGAAATCCAGATACTACCTATGGATGGTGGGCTGGTAATTCAGGTGTAGCCAATCGCTCAGGAAAATTCATTGCTGCTCATGTAGCTCATGCAGGATTAATTGTTTTCTGGGCGGGTGCGTTCACCCTTTTTGAACTTTCACGATTTGACCCAAGCATCCCAATGGGTCATCAACCTCTAATCGTTCTTCCTCACTTAGCAACTCTTGGAATAGGGTTTGATGCTAATGGTGTTGCGATGGGAGATACTAAACCTGTTCTAGCGATAGCAATAGTTCACTTAGTTTCTTCTATGGTTTTAGCCGCCGGAGGACTTTTACACTCTTTACTTCTTCCTGGAAATCTAGAAGATTCTGATATAGCAAGAGCTAGAAAATTCAATATTGAATGGGATAATCCAGACAAATTGACATTTATTCTTGGTCACCATTTAATTATTCTTGGTTTCGCAGTTATCGCTTTTGTTGAATGGGCAAGGGTTCATGGAATTTATGATCCAGCTATTGGTTCTGTAAGACAGGTTGAGTATGAATTAAATTTGGCCAAAATTTGGAATCACCAAACTGACTTTTTGACTATTGATAGCCTTGAAGAAGTAATGGGAGGCCATGCTTTTCTTGCTTTCGTTGAGATCACTGGTGGTGCTTGGCATATTGCTACTAAGCAAGTTGGTGAATATACCAAATTTAAAGGTAAAGGACTTCTATCCGCAGAAGCTGTTCTCTCATGGTCACTAGCTGGAATAGGCTGGATGGCTATTATTGCAGCCTTCTGGAGTGCAGCTAACACAACAGTTTATCCAACTGAATTCTTTGGTGAACCACTTGAATTGAAGTTTAGTATTTCTCCTTATTGGGTAGATACTGTTGATCTTCCTGATGGTGAGTACACTTCAAGGGCATGGTTAGCTAATGTTCATTACTATTTTGGATTCTTCTTTATTCAAGGTCATCTATGGCACGCTTTAAGAGCACTAGGCTTTGATTTCAAGAGAGTTACAAATGCTATCAGTAATATTGATAGCGCAACAGTTACTCTTAAAGATTAATTTTCAAATTTTCTTACCAATATCAAAAGGCTCCTCT
>CACAQQ010000054.1 GCA_902534675.1 uncultured Prochlorococcus sp. | reverse complement strand
TTTATTGCATATATATCTGCGTAGCCTATAGCTATTGCAAGTGTGCTATTTTTTGCAAGATTAAGATATTGACTCGTAAGTCCTGGAATAAAAGCTGGTAATGCTTGAGGTATTATTATTTTAATAAATCCTTGTTTTTCGGAAATACCTAAACTTCGAAAAGCTTCCCATTGTCCTGCAGGAACAGACTGAATTCCACCTCGAATTACTTCTGCAATAAATGCGCTTGAAAATATGCTTAAACCAAATAATAATGCTGAAAACTCTGAAGATAAATTAAGTCGAAATAACTCTATCCCTTTATTGGATATATTAATTATATTACTTAAATTCAAAAAAGAATTATTTCTTATACTCAGAAATCCAACAAAATACCAACACATAAGTTGAATTAAAAGTGGAGTCTGTCTAATAACTGTGATATAGAAAGCCGTAATAATTCTAAAAAATGAATTTTTACCTACTCTCAAAAAACCTATTAACGATCCGACACAAGATGCTAAAACAAGGGATGAAATAATAACTTTCAAGCTATTCATCCATCCCATAAAAAGGGCCCAAGCATAACTGTCCGAGGGACTATAGGGTAAGGGATGTTCTGCCAAAGAAAAGCCTGCCGGCTTTGTTAACCAATTAAAGTTGAATCCTATGCCAGTTCTTGTAAGATTCATAATTAAGTTATTAGTTAATATCCCTAAAAAACCAAGAACCGCAAACACCAAAAGAATCTGAAAAAATAATTTTTTATTTTTACTCATTCCTAAATATATTTTGCAATTAATTAAATGGTGGAGAGATATGTAAACCACCTTTACTGTAAATTTCATTCAATCCTCTTGGAATTGGGACATCACTATCTCTCCCAAGATTTCTATCATAAATTTCACCATAATTTCCTGTAGCTTTTATAACATTAACTACGAAGTCATTTCTTAATCCGATTTTTTCTCCTAATCCTCCATCAACTCCGAGAAATCTTCTTAATGATTTTAATTGTGGATTATTTTTTGCGAGCTGGACTTTTTCAGAAATATTTAATTGGGTTATACCTTGCTCTTCAGCAGCAATCAAAGCAAAAACTGTCCATCTCATAGCATCGGCAAGTTTCTGTTCAGACCCATCTGATGCAGGTGCTAAAGGCTCCTTACTTAAAACATCATCAAGGATAATATGATCTTTTGCATTTTTAAAACCTGATCTAGCTGCTGCCAATTGAGATCGATCAGAGGTCATCGCTTGACATCGACCTTGTAGATATCCTGCGACCACCTGATTAAGATCTTGATATTTAATTGGGACATAAGGGAGCGAGAGACTTTCAAAAGTGTCATTAATATTTTGCTCAGTAGTTGTTCCTGAACCTACACATATAGACTTATTAGCGAGTTCTTGAATACTTCCAATACCACTATTTTTTTTAACCATTAACCCTTGCCCATCATGAAAAACTACAGGAGCGAAAGTTAACCCATTCCCTCCAAAAGAATCTCTACTAAGAGTTAAAGTAGTGTTCCTTGACAACAAATCAATATCTCCTGTTTTAATAGCTAAAAATCTTTCAGCAGCAGTTAGAGGTCTAAACTGAATTTTTTCTGAATCTCCTATTATTGCTGCAGCAAAGGCTTTACATATATCTACGTCTAGTCCTTTATAACTGCCGTCTCCTTCAATAAAGCTAAAACCTGGGATTTTTCCGCTTACCCCGCAAATTAATTCATCTCTTTTTTGTATTAGGGATAGCCTAGAAATATTATCATTTTGATTACTAGCACAACCAGTTAAAAGCAGACCAAAAGCGGCAATTCCAAAGAATAATCTATTCATCGTATTTTTTAAAACTTAATCAGTAATTTCCTTAATTTTAATGCGCAAGTCAATTAATAAACAAAATTTAAATATTCTCCCCCGATTGTCATAGAAACAATAAAACACTGGCCAATCAGCTTCCATTTTGTCTTGAGCGGGCGATCCTCGGGCGATCATTCGCATAACTTTGCCATATCATGCTGTATTTGAGAGGAATTTTGAGACTCATTTATATGAG
>CACAQQ010000053.1 GCA_902534675.1 uncultured Prochlorococcus sp. | reverse complement strand
TGCCGCTTGTATCCCGGCTGATTTTCGAACACCACTAGCGTCATACATAACTATTAGTGCTACAGCAATTGCTAATGCGAATATTGAGCTATCAAATCCTAATTCATAACCTATACCAGATGTAGCCCCTGTTATTAAGGCGGAATGACTTGAAGGCATACCACCAGTCTCGAACATAATTCCAAATTTTATCTTTCCAGTTGAGAAGAAATTGAATATAACTTTAAAAAATTGAGCTAGTAAACACGATAACAAACTCCAAAAAAGAACTGAATTATTAAAAATGGGAAAAGACTCAGACATAAATACAAATTATATTATCGGTCTCTATTTGTAATAAAGTCTGCTAAGGATATCAAATACTTTGCATCTGAACCCCAAGGCTGAATTGATTTTTTCGCTTTTTCTACTAAATCAAATGCTCTTTTCCTTGACTCCTCCATTCCAAGTAATTTAGGGTATGTTGTTTTGTCAGCCAAAAGATCTTTCCCAGCAGTTTTACCAAGCTTTTCACTACTTGATGTTAAATCAAGAATATCATCTATGATTTGAAAGGCTAATCCAATTCCCTCTGCATATGTTGTCAGAGCTTGTAATAGTTTTTCATTAGCGCCTGCAATCATTGCTCCTGTTCTTACGCAAGCTTTTAATAAAGCACCAGTCTTGTGAAGATGAATATACTCTAAGGTTTCAAGGTTAACTTCTTTGCCTTCACATTCTAAATCGACAACTTGTCCTCCCACTAAACCCGGCGCACCTGCAACCAAGGAAAGTTCACCGACTACATTTAATAATCTATTTGGATCAACTCCTGGACTTCTTAAAGAAACCATTTCGAAGGCTCTAGTTAGTAAAGCATCGCCTGCGAGAATAGCTATTGCATCTCCATAAACTTTATGGTTTGTTGGCCTACCTCTCCTTAAGTCATCATTGTCCATAGCGGGCAAATCATCATGAATCAACGACATTGTATGAATCATTTCTATCGCAACCGCCGTAGGAACAGCTAAAGAAGGTTCTCCTCCTGCAAGAGAACAAGAGGCTAAACATAAAATTGGACGTATTCTTTTTCCTCCAGCTAAAAGAGAATATCTCATTGACTCTCGAAGTATTTCTGGATTTTCTGGGCCTAAGGAGAAATCAAGTGCTTCTTCTACAACTTTTTTTGTGTTTTTAAGATATTTTTCAAAATCTGATGAAATGTTATTTATAACGTCAGTCATTTTCTACATTCAAAAATAATTTTTTTCATCTTATAGCCTATAGCAAAAGGTTATTTAGGGTTGATGATAAACCAAATTGTTTTTGCCAGCTATAAATAGTATTTACAAGTAACATTGTTACGGTCATTGGTCCCACACCCCCTGGAACAGGTGTGTATGCAAATACTTTATGAATTACATCTTCTAATAATACATCTCCACATAATTTTGTTTTATTTTTATCAGAAGTTTTTAATCTATGTATTCCAACATCAATAATAACTGCACCATCTTTTACAAAACTAGAATCTATAAGATTAGGTTTCCCCGCAGCAGCAATTAGTATGTCAGCTTCCTTACAGATTGTATTCAAATTTAATGTTTTTGAATGAGTCATTGTTACTGTCCCATCAAGGTTTAACAACATAAGCGATAGAGGTTTGCCAACTAGTAAACTTCTTCCAATAACAACAATTTTCTTCCCTTCAATTGTAATATTTTGGGATCTTAATAAATTAATAATTCCTGCTGGTGTACATGATCTCATCCCAGGCTCATTTTTTACTAATTTACCGATGTTTATCTCATTTAATCCATCTACATCTTTTCTGGGATTGATACAACTTATCAGTCGTTGCTCATCGAACTTTTTTGGGATGGGGAGTTGTAGCAACATTCCATCAATATCTTTGTCAAGGTTTAGTTTGTTTATTAATTGTTCAACTTCTTTTTGCTCTACATTATTTTTTAGATGAAAGATATAGCTCTTTATTCCAACCCTTGAACATGCTTTTTCTTTATTATTAACGTAAACACCACTCGCGGGGTCTTCACCTATTCTT
>CACAQQ010000052.1 GCA_902534675.1 uncultured Prochlorococcus sp. | reverse complement strand
TTTTTGTTAGGGAAGGTCCGAGAGTTATTGAAATATTAAAAAGTTTAAATAAAAAAATTTTTTTAGACTTAAAATTTCATGATATTCCAAATACCATGAGTGCCGCATGTTTTCAAGTTTCAAAATTAGGGGTTGATATAATTTCTATTCATGCTTCAGCAGGTCTAAAAGCTCTTAAGGATTCTAAAAAAGCATCTTTAGAAGGAGCCACCTCAGTTAGTGTAAAACCTCCATTTGTTGTAGGAATAACTGTTTTAACAAGCTTTTCTCTTAAAGATTTTCAAAATGATCTTGATAGAGTTAATTCAATTGAAGAAAATGTATTGAAACTTGCAAAGTTGTCTTTTGATTCTGGATTAGATGGATGTGTCTGTTCCCCTTGGGAGGTAAAAATGTTGAGATCTATTTATAGGCATAATTTTGAACTAATTACGCCAGGTATCAGGTTAAAGATTGAAAATAAAGATGATCAAAATAGAATTATGACTCCCTATGAAGCTATAGATAATGGGGCTTCTAAATTAGTCATTGGTAGATCAATATCAAAAGCTATAGATCCTAATAAAACTCTATTAGAAATATTTAAATCTATTAATTCTGGTTAATTTTGGATTCTTCTCCCTTGAGCAATCTTGTTATGTTTGTTCTATGTTTCCAGATTACTAATAATGCCACAATTAAACTTATAAAAAAGTATGAGTGCATAAAATTACCGAGGTAAAAAAACATAAAAATAGGAAGTAAGATAGCAGCTGAAATACTGGATAAAGAAACAAATTTAGTTTTTGTTAGGACTATTAAAAAAACGCCTAGAGATGCTAGTCCAACTTTCCAAGAAAGAGCCAAAAACATACCTAATCCAGTCGCAACAGCTTTCCCTCCTTTGCCTTTAAGCCATATTGGCCATATATGTCCTGAGATAGCGGATATGCCTGCTATGACTTCTATCAAACCTTGATCTGTGTAATATTGAGCAATTTTGACTGCAATAAGGCCTTTCCCAACGTCAATGATAAATACAAAAAGTGCTGGCCATTTCCCAACATTTCTGAAGACATTTGTGGCACCTGTAGATCCAGAACCGATAGTTCTTAGATCTATATCTTTAAGATATCTTCCAATTAAAAAACCTGTAGGGAGGGATCCTAAAAGATAACTTGCAAAGATTATTAAAAAATTCATAAAGATTAGTTTAGTTCAAGATCATCGTAAATTTCATTATCTGAACCAGTGAATGCAAGCCATAATGGAAATTGAAGAATTGGAATTTCAACAGAAGTTTCTGCTGCATCAATAATAATAAATGGCAATTCTTCATTTGCTTCTAATCTATCAGCTCTTTCGATGACACCCTCAGGTCTTTCAAAAAGAACAATCCCACTATTAGGTCCAAAGTCATCCCTTGTGAGACCAAGTGAATCTTGAAGAATTCTTCTCCACTCTCCTAATCTTTCAGGCTGAGAAGCTAAGATAAGAGTCTGAAACTGATCCCCATATAATTCGCCTAGGATAGATATTAAACCAGCTGAAAATAAAGCATTTTTTTGTCGAGATCCTCTACTTTCAAGAGAACCTCTCCCACCCATATTAAAGAACCAATCATCCATAATTTCTATATCTGATGAATCAAGACTTCGTCTTAATTTCCAAGGTTCAGCGTAAAAATCAGGTTGTTCTATGAAAGTTGAAAAGCAGCTTTTTATAATCTGTTCATCTGGCTTAAATGTCTCAGACAGAGCTGGAACATTAACCACAATGTTATTACTAATGTCTTGCTTTTTCTCATCAAGGGGAGAAGGCTTTACGATTATTGGTTGAGAAACTAATTCAAGTTTCTCAACGTTTTGTGAAAGACTCTGCAAAGCTCCAGTTAAGTACTCTTGAAAACCTCTAACTCTTTTAGCGATATTATCTGACTGGCCTTTAAAATTTGAATCAATATCTTTTTCTAATTCATTTTTTTTAGTTTCTAGCTCTTTTATTTCTTTAACTAAAAAGTCTTTTTTTGAAATGAGATCTCTAAAAATCTCATTAGAAATTTCATCAAAAGATTTATTAGATTTATCTTTTTTTAAAGCAATATTTTTGTTTTGCGTTTTGCTTTTCTTACTAATTTGTTTTGATTCATCATCT
>CACAQQ010000051.1 GCA_902534675.1 uncultured Prochlorococcus sp. | reverse complement strand
TGCCCCCAATGTAAAAATTTAATTTTAAAAACTTCCCCAACATGCTTATATTGTGGCAGGCCTAATAAATTTATAACTAAGGAATACGTAAATAAAAAGTGGAATAAAGATAATAATAATACCCTTAGAGACATAGAACAAAAACAAAGGAAATAAGTATTTTTTTCGTTATTTTTATTTAATATTTATGAATTACTGACTTTTATTTTACTAGCAGCTTCATCTGCATTTTTTCTAGCCAAATTAATGTCAGAATTTGATGAGAGAACAACACCCATTCTTCTGCCTTTTCTGCAAACTGGTTTGCCAAATATGAGCACTTTAGTCTTTTCAAATTCTAATGCTTCATTAAGACCCTCATAAATAGGATTTAGATACTCTTGGTTAGAAAGTATAACTCTAGTTGCAGAGGGTTCTATTAGATCTATATGCGGTATTGGTAAATTTAAAAAAGCCCTTAAATGTAATTCAAATTCATTAATATTTTGACTAACTAATGTAACCATACCAGTGTCGTGTGGTCTTGGAGATAATTCTGAAAATATAACCTCACTTCCTTTTATAAAAAACTCTACTCCGTATAATCCAGCTCCATTAAGGTTATTTAATATTCTACTTGTCATTTGCTTAGCTTCAATAATTAAGGACTCCTTGATCTCTATAGGTTGCCAACTACATTGATAGTCTCCATTAGATTGAAGATGTCCAATTGGTAAACAAAAAATATTTTCACCATTTTCTTTTCTTACAGTGAGAAGAGTAAACTCAAAATCAAATTTAATAAATTCTTCAATAATTACACCTTTAACCTTTCCTCTTGAATTTGCTTGTGCCTGTTTCCAAGCATTTTGTAAATCATTTTTTGTTTCAACCAAACTCTGCCCTTTTCCTGAAGAGCTCATTAAAGGCTTAAGTAAAAGTGGGAATCCAATTTCATTTGCTTTTTTTTCTAAATCATCGAATTCAAAAATATATTCAAACTTTGCAGTTTTAATTTTTAAATCATTAGAAGCTAAGTCTCTAATTTTATCTCTATTCATTGTAATTTCTACAGTTCTGGCGTTGGGGACAATATTGAATCCTTCTTCCTCGAGTTCTTTTAGGGCTTCAATTGAAAGTGCCTCTATTTCTGGGACAACATAGTCAGGCTTAAATTCTTTTATAACATTTTTTAAAATATTTTTATCTCCCATATCAATTACTCTTGAATAATCAGCAACTTGCATTGCAGGTGCTTTTTCATATCGATCAATTGCAATAACTTCTAATCCTAATCTTTTGGATTCTATTACTAATTCTTTTCCAAGCTCGCCACTACCAAGCAATAAAATTCTCTTTTTAGAAAAAATTGATTCATTCATATGTATAAAACTTATTCGTCATCACCAGAAGGTTGCGAAGATGTATCATCTGTAATTTTTTTATCTTTAAAATAACTAAATAAAAAATTTCTACCAAACCAATTTTGACTTCGCATGCTATTAGTTATTGATCTAGAAATTGCTCCTAAAAAAAAGATTCCAATAATTGCCCAAATAATTCTTTCAAAAGCAATTGCGAGTGAAAAACCTTGACCGGAATTAATAATTTCAGTAAGTGGGTCTAAAGGGTCCAAATTTAAACTGACAAATAATATTTATTATAAAGGGTTAAATAAATGAAAAATTAAAACTTATAAAAGAAATAACCAAAACCACCATATAAATTAAACACAATAAAGTCTATACAATGCTATCTTCAAAGGGTGATTTTTTTTTAGACATGCAAGTTGACGTACAAAATACTACTGTTCTTTCAGCAGACGGATCATCCATAAAACTAGGTGAATATTCAGGGAAAGTAATTTTAATTGTTAATGTAGCTAGTTATTGCGGAAATACTGCTCAGTATGAGGATCTTCAAAAGCTTCATGATTTATATTCAAGCAAAGGCCTAAGAATACTCGCATTCCCTTGTAATGATTTCGGGAAACAAGAACCCGACTCTCTTTCAGAAATAAAAGATTTTTGCACAACAAAATTTGGAGTTAAGTTTGAAATCTATGAAAAAGTTCATGCTAAAGGCAAAACCACAGAACCATACACAACCCTTAATAAAGTTGAACCTGAAGGAGATGTTGAATGGAATTTCGAGAAGTTTCTGATAGGGAAAGA
>CACAQQ010000050.1 GCA_902534675.1 uncultured Prochlorococcus sp. | reverse complement strand
ATACGGGAGAAGACTTGTAATAAATCCAACAAAGTATGAAGGCAATGGGGTAGATGAAAAACTCTTGAAAATTACTGAGGATATGACGGGAACTTTAATTACAGCTGATTATAATCTCTCTCAGATTGCTGAAGTTAAAGAATTAAAAGTTATGAATTTGAGTGATTTGGTTATTGCTTTAAGGCCAGAAGTACAGCCAGGAGAATCACTTAACATAAAAATAGTAAGAGAGGGCAAAGAAAAAATGCAAGGTATTGGATATTTAGATGACGGAACAATGGTTGTTATTGATGAAGCAAAGAATTTTGTGGGAAGCAGATTAGACATTGTCATTACAGGAGCGTTACAAACTCCAACTGGAAGAATGGTATTTGGAAAACTAATAAATGATCCTGAGTCAAACAAATCTTTTAAATCACCAGCGACACAGGGTTAAATCTAGCTAGAATCAAAACAATCTTAATTTTGTGATACAAATGACTGTATCTGCTCCTTATTACGGCGAAAACACCGTAATGAGGACCCCACCCCCCGATCTACCCTCTCTTTTACTTAAAGAGAGAATTGTCTATCTCGGTTTACCATTATTTTCAGATGATGATGCGAAAAGACAACTTGGAATGGATGTTACTGAGCTAATCATTGCTCAACTTCTTTATCTTGAGTTTGAGGATCCTGAAAAACCTATCTATTTCTACATAAACTCAACAGGAACAAGTTGGTACACTGGTGATGCCGTTGGTTTTGAAACAGAAGCTTTCGCTATTTGCGATACCATTAGCTACATTAAGCCACCAGTACATACAATCTGTATCGGACAAGCCATGGGAACTGCTGCAGTTATTCTTTCATCTGGCACTAAGGGGCAAAGAGCAGCTCTTCCACATGCCTCTATTGTTTTGCATCAACCTATAAGCGGAGCAAGAGGTCAAGCAACTGATATCCAAATAAGAGCTGAGGAAGTTTTGAAGAATAAAAAATCAATGTTGGAAATTTTAGCCCGTAATACTGGGAAGACTATTGAAGAACTCTCTAAAGACTCAGACAGGATGAGTTATCTAAACCCTCAAGAAGCGTTAGATTATGGAGTTATTGATAGAATACTCACAAGTCAAAAAGATTTACCAAATAAAATTTAACTCTCAAACAACCACTTTAAAATCATGCCAATAGGAACTCCAAGCGTGCCATACAGACTTCCAGGAAGTCAATACGAAAGATGGGTTGACATATATACAAGATTAGGTGTTGAAAGAATTCTTTTTCTTGGACAAGAAGTTAATGATGGCATTGCTAATAGCCTTGTTGCACAAATGCTTTATCTTGATTCTGATGACAATTCAAAACCTATTTATCTATATATAAATAGCCCAGGAGGATCAGTAACCGCTGGCTTGGCTATATATGACACTATTAAATATGTAAAAAGTGACGTTGTAACGATATGTGTAGGCCTTGCAGCCTCCATGGGTGCATTCCTATTAGCCGCTGGCACTAAAGGGAAAAGAGTCGCATTACCCCACAGCAGGATAATGATACATCAACCCCTTGGAGGCACATCTCAACGTCAAGCAAGTGATATTGAAATAGAGGCTAAGGAAATTTTAAGAATTAAAGATATGTTAAACATGTCTATGGCGGATATGACAGGTCAACCATTTGAAAAAATTGAAAAAGATACTGATAGAGATTATTTTCTGAGCGCAGAAGAAGCAAAAAACTATGGTCTGATTGATAGAGTAATCAAACATCCAAGCGAAGCAAATCAGTCTTAAATTTTCTAAATAAATATTTTAATTTTCATTTTTAAATTAATAATTTATTGGTTTATTTACACGTTTAATGTCTAAAATATTAATTATCAAATGCTAAGAAGCTACAACTAATGACCCAACTCTTTTACGACACAGATGCAGATTTAAGCCTTTTAAATAATAAAACAATTGCGATAATAGGATATGGTTCACAAGGCCACGCACACGCCCTAAATCTCAAAGATAGTGGTATGGATGTAATTGTAGGACTATATAAGGGAAGCAAGTCTGAAAGCAAAGCTATTAGCGATGGTCTAAAAGTTTTTAGTGTTTCGGAAGCTTGCGAAAAAGCAGACTGGATTATGATTCTTCTTCCAGATGAGTTTCAGAAAGATGTTTACCTTAAAGAAATAGAACCAAACTTAAAAGAAGGAAAGATATTAAGTTTTGCACATGGCTTTAACATAAGATTCGGACTAATCAAACCCCCTAGTTTTGTAGATGTTGTGATGATTGCCCCTAAAGGGCCAGGACACACTGTTCGTTGGGAATATCA
>CACAQQ010000049.1 GCA_902534675.1 uncultured Prochlorococcus sp. | reverse complement strand
AATTCCAATTATTTGTTCATTTTGAGAAGGTTCTGAATCTCCTTGTAAAAAAATACCTAAAGCGAACCATGTAGTACTAGCAATAATGGTAAAAAAATAGGGTTTCCATCTTCTTTGATACAAGTAACCCGATCCTAAACCAGGAAGAAAATTTAAAAAAGAAGCTATCCACCCTTTTGAAGATGCAAGTATTTCGTCTCTTGAGGGATAAGACATTTATGTTAGGTATTTATTAAATGTGAATTTATATAAGCAAAAGAAATTGCTGCACAAATTACCCAACTAAAGGGTAAGAACATTCTTATTTTCTCTTTATTATTGTTCATTTTTTAATTATGGAAAATATTTTTGAAATCTGTGGATTTAATGAATACCTTAAAACTAAAAGAATTAAAAAAAGACGGTTAAAAACCGTCTTTTAAAAAAAGTAATTTCTCTAAAAATAAATTATTTATTTTTTGAGGCTGAGAGTACTTTAAGTTCTTTCTTGACTTCTTTTTCTCTCTCTTCAAGATGTTTTAGTTGAGCTTTAAAAGCATCTTCAAGTCTTACTTTTTGTGTCGTAATTTCATCAAGCTCTTCTTGATGTTGGCTTTTCTTTAACTCCTTCATTTCACTATCGGAAATAACATACACTGGGTGATATGAAGGTGTTTCAAAAAGAAGATCAAACATTGAATACATAAGTGACCTTTGAATTAGTACAAATTCAATATCTGATAATTATTTGAAATATGAAAGGATAAATACCGAAGATATTGATACGGCAAATACACCGAATTTCGGTTTACCTAACTTAACCGCCCAGTATTTACCGATCGAATTTTAAGGTATGTTTTAAAGTATTCAGGAGATTATTCTAAAGATCTAAATCAAAAAGAACTAAAAATGGATTTAAAAATTACTAAAACATTAGTAATCCCATACAACGAAATTAAGTGGCGATTTTCCAGATCCTCTGGTCCTGGAGGACAAAATGTAAATAAAATTGAAAGCAGAGTAGAGATTATTTTTAATTTAGAAGATTCCAAAGTATTAAATGATTATCAGAAAGAAATTCTTAAGAGAAACTTGAAAAACAAATTAGTGAATAATAGCTTACGTTTAGCGGTTCAAGAACACAGAAATCAATTATTAAATAGGCAGCTAGCTTTAATGAAATTTAGTTCAATCATAAAAAATGCTTTAAATAAACCATTTAAATTGAGAAAATCTACACAACCCACTAAATCATCACAAAAGAAAAGACTTGAGGTTAAGAAAAAACGTGGCGCATTGAAAAAAAGTAGACAAAAAGAAAAAACATATCAAATATTAATAAACTAAATAAATATTTTCCTCGCAGATTGCAATCAAAAATGTGATAAATTTAATTTTATTTTGGTTTATTGAATTCAACTAATGATTTCTGGTTAATTGACCCCAATTTTGTAGGGGTGATGCATTTCTACAAAGATAAAGATCATTCTGATAAATCTATTGATTATATGTTTATTGAAGAAGGAATTATTATGGGAATTCATGGAGAAAGTCCTCCATTAATGAAAACTAGAAAAAAAATTGTTATAGAAGAAGCAAGATTATTGTGGCAAAAATTGTTAAATGAAGGTTGGCAAAAAACTAATAAAAAATGGTGAGTAAATTCTACAAAAACTTTTTTAATTTCATAAAATGAATTTAACCTTTAGTGTATAACCTGGAAATTTTTTCCTGTTGTAAATATTTCTTTTTTTTGATTTCGTTTTCATATCTTCTCAACATAATTAGATAGTTTGTAACTCCAAAAATTATTAAAAACACAATAAATCTTATTCCTGCCTCAAAGTTCATATGAGTATTAAGCTTGATTTTAATCTGACAATTACTAATCAAAAATCAATCGGTATTTATATCTAATTTAAGCGTCTAGTAAAAATCTTTTTTGATTTTAATGTGTAAAAAATACATAACAAAATTAATATAAAAATTGCACTAAAGCTTCCGATTGGGTTTGGAATATTTTGTGTAAAAGGCCCTGCTAAAAAAGAAGGTGTATTTTCTTTGAATTCTATTAATCCGTTATTTAATAAAAACCAAATACCCACAAGTCCTCCATGAATTCCTATGCAATTCCATAAAGAACCTTTATCTCTATTTTTTACTAAAGATAGAAATATCCCAAGTAAAATAAATCCCAAACGTAATCCTACTATGTTCCAAAAGATCTCATTTGATAAATTATGGACGAAGCTAAAAATTATAGCTTGTAAAGCTATTGATATTTTTGTGCCATATTCAAATTTTAATTCTTCTAGTAACCAGCCTCTAAAAATTATTTCTTCTGCGAATCCAACACCTAATCCCAGTAAAATAGAATTTAACAATATTATTGGCGAAAATTCACCTATCCAAGAAATATAATT
>CACAQQ010000048.1 GCA_902534675.1 uncultured Prochlorococcus sp. | reverse complement strand
TGATGGTAAAGAAATGATTAAAGAAGCAAAAAGAATCCAATCAAAGATGTCTAAAGAGAAAAAAATAAAAACTTTAAGAAAATAAAAATTTCTGAATATAAAAAATTATTGAATATATTCTTTGAGTTGATCTAATTTAAACCATACATCTGGAACGGGTCTGCGCCATCGAACCTGAGCATATTCCTCTTTGACTGAGAGAATCTCTCCAGGACCTTCAAAGACATAATTAGGTAAATCATGATCACTGGATAGTGCTTCGATACTTTTTATATAATTTTCTTTATCGATAAAAACTAAGCTTCCTTTCTTGAGAGGTTTCTTTGGAATAGAATCTGTCATAGTAATTCAAGAAAGTCATTTGAAATTTATTATACAAAAACTTGTTTAAAAAATATTGAAAAAAAATTTATACCAGAATAATAATTACAAACGTCTAAAAAATTTTATAGCCTTAAATGATAAACATTTATATGATATGCGTCTTTTACTTCTTGGCTGCACTGGATTTGTTGGTAAAGAATTAGTACCAACACTACTCAATGAAAATCATGAAATATACATTGTAAGTAGAAAACCCATAAGCAAATTAAAGGTTAATTTAGATTTCAATAAGTTTAAATTTTTTCAAATAGATTTATCAAAAGAAAAAAATTGGAATAACGGAAATCTTATAAATATTTTAAGAGAAACAGATGGAATTATTAACTTGATGGGAGAACCCATAGCAGAAAAAAAATGGACTTCTGAACAAAAACAGGAGATTGAAAATAGTCGTATTAACACCACGAAATTTATGATGAAGACCCTTAAAAATTTCAAAATAAACCCAAGAGTCATTATAAATGGATCAGCAATAGGTTATTACGGTACAAGTTTGTCTGGTGAATTTAGTGAAAATAGTATTGGAGGAAAAGACTTTTTAGCCAATCTTTGCAAAAAATGGGAAGCGGTCGCCGCTGAAAAACCATTTTTCTCAAGGTTAGTTATTTTTAGAATTGGAATTGTTCTAGAGGCAGATGGAGGAGCATTAGGAAAAATGCTCCCTATATTTAAAGTTGGATTAGGTGGTCCAATTGGAGATGGTAAGCAATGGATGAGTTGGATTCATAGAACTGATTTATGTACATTAATTGCTCAAGCAATAGTTGATAAAAAGTATTCGGGAGTATTTAATGCTGTTGCACCAAATCCAGTATTAATGAGAGACTTTTCTCAGACTTTAGGCAAATGTCTGAATAGACCTAATTTGCTTCCAGTACCTGGAGCGGTTTTAAAAATATTGTTAGGAGATGGAGCAAAAGTTGTATTAGAAGGACAAAAAGTAATTAGCAGTAAACTCAAAAACTATACTTTTAAATATCCTCTTCTTGAGAAAGCAATTTACGCCTCCACCAAGAATTAATACCATTTACTAAAGCACCAATAATAAGAATTGTTATCAATGGGACTACAAGAGGATTCCAAACTGTCTGCATAAAATTAATAAAAATAAATATGCCATTTAATTGCATGATGATTGCAAAAATAAAAAATAATGCAAAAAAAATAACTATAAATAAATTTATTAATAACAAATTATCGATAATTTGTTTTAACTTATTTTGATTATTCTCCTTAGTCATTTTTTATAACAATATTCATATCATCAACCATTTTAAGACAAGCTTTGTTTTCACCAAGTCTCTTTTTGGCATTTTCATTACATGAGACCATAAACTTCTTATTAAGCTGTATGAGATATATTATTTTTATGATCAACTTTATTGTCTGATAGATTTGATCATTTTTGTCTTTATAATTACTAGCACAAAAAACATATTTTCCAAGCAAACGTCTTTGCGCTTCTGCAAAAGTTTTTGTAAATTGTGGACCTTTACCTTCAATCTGAATAACCGGTTTTCCTAATCCAATCGCTTGCTCTGCTGCTGTTCCTGCCATGCTAATACAGCATCTACTTTTCAATAATATTTTATCAAAATTATTCCAATATATATTCACTTCTAAAAATTTATATTGGAATTTCAAGAGATTATTATCTTTTATATTTTCTATTTTTAACCATCCTCTTTTTTGCAATATCTCCTTTATTTTTAATGAAGATAGAGCATTAACTATTGCAAAATTAAACTGAATTTTTTGAAAATATCTTAAATCTGACAATGCCTCTAATACCTCTAAAATCAAAACAAAATTATCTAAAATCTCAGGGAATCTACTTCCTGGGAATAATCCAATACTAAATTCATCTTTATTTAATTCTTTGTTTCTAGGAAAAAACTTATCCATAAATGGGTTGCCTAAAAAAGACACTTTCTTTTTTAATTGCAATGTTAAATCATTAGCTGTAAGGTAATCTCTTGCATATATTTTTTTTGCTTTTTGTGAGAGCAAGAAAAATTTAGAAGGC
>CACAQQ010000047.1 GCA_902534675.1 uncultured Prochlorococcus sp. | reverse complement strand
TGAAATTAGCTCTCTTGTTAAATGTTATTGATCCAAGAATTGGAGGTGTGATGATAATGGGTGATAGAGGGACTGGAAAGTCTACTACAATAAGAGCCTTAGCTGATTTGTTGCCTGCAATCGATGTTGTTAAAGACGATCCATATAATAGTTCACTAGTCGATCCTGATTTACAAAGTAAAGAAGTTTTAGAAAAAGTTACTCAAGGAGAAAATCTAGAGAGTATTCAAAAACAAGTACCTATGGTTGACTTGCCTTTAGGGGCTACTGAAGACAGGCTTTGTGGAACTATTGACATAGAGAAGGCTTTGAGCGAAGGTGTTAAGGCATTCGAACCAGGTCTATTAGCAAAAGCTAATAGGGGTTTACTATACGTTGATGAAGTGAATTTACTTGATGATCATTTAGTTGATGTACTTTTAGATTCGGCTGCTTCCGGATGGAATACTGTTGAAAGGGAGGGGGTCTCAGTTCGACATCCTGCGAGATTTGTCCTTATTGGTTCAGGTAATCCAGAAGAAGGCGAATTAAGGCCTCAACTATTGGACAGGTTTGGAATGAGTGTTGAAGTTAAGACAGTTAGAGATGCTGAATTAAGAGTTCAAGTAGTTGATCAAAGAACTTCTTTTGATGATAATCCTGATGAGTTTTCATTGAGTGTTGAGAAACAACAGGATGAACTTCAACAAAGAGTTATTAAAGCACAAGAGATATTAAATTCTGTTCAGATGGACGATGACTTAAGATTGAATATTTCTGCAATCTGCGGAGAGCTAGATGTGGATGGTTTACGAGGAGATATTGTTACAAATAGGTCTGCAAGGGCAATTGCAGCATTTGAGGGCAGAACTGAAGTGCAAGAAGATGATATAGCAAGGGTTATTTCTTGTTCTTTAAGACATAGACTTAGAAAAGATCCCTTAGAACAAGTTGATTCAGGTGAAAGAGTTATTCAAGCTTTTTGTAAAGTATTTGATTTAGATGAAAAAGAAAATCTTTCAAAATTTCAATTGTCTGCTGAAGCTTAATAACAGTGAGAATAATTGGGATTGACCCTGGATTAGCTAGAGTTGGTTATGGAATAATTGAGATAGAAAATGAAAGAAAGATATTGTTAGATTGCGGCGTTATTGAGACAGGTAAACATAAAAGAGAAGAAGATAGACTTTATGAGATATTCCAAGATCTTAATGAATTAATAAATCATTGGAACCCAACCGCAGCGGCAGTAGAAAAATTTTTCTTTTATAGGTCAAGTACTACAATTAGCGTTGTGCAGGCAAGAGGCGTGATTATGATGGTATTGGCCTCTAAAAAAATTCATATTAGTGAGTATTCACCTGCTCAGATAAAATTAACAATTGCTGGGTCTGGAAAGGCATCTAAGAAAGATATTCTTGATGCTGTTATGTATAACTTAGATCTTAACAAACCTCCAAAACCTGATGATTCAGCAGATGCATTGGCAATAGCACTCACAAAACTAAATGAGGATGGCTTTAACTGAAAATTTAAGATGACGATCTTTGAAAATAAGAAATTGGAGAGGGATAAGTTTAGAAAATTAAGAGATGGGATTTCTCTTGATCAAAAAGAAAATGTAGAAAAGAATGTAAGAGTATATATTGATTCATTTGTTAAGGGATATAAAAATATTGCTTATATAGCCATATATTGGCCTCTAAAAAATGAAGTTGATATAAGAGGTCTCAAGAAAAAATTTACTTTAGCTTTACCTAGATGCAAAGATAAAAAAGAATTGTTATTTTATCCATGGGATGAAAAACCTCTTACCAAAGATTATGAGGGGATACTAAGTCCAAATAATTCTTCCCCATTAAGTCATTTGCAAATAAGCATGATATTTGTTCCATGTCTTTCCGTTGATAAAAATTTAACAAGATTAGGTTATGGAGGAGGTTATTTTGATAAATTAAGGAGAAATAATAATTGGAGAAATGTTCCATGCATTGGAGTATTAACTTCTAATTGTGTAAGTACGATTCCATTAACCAGAGCTGATTGGGATATCCCTTTATCGGGTTTTATCACAGAAAAAGAAATATTTGTATAATAGAGGACTCATAAATTGATTGATTTATAGTTCTAAAAAATGGAAAATCAGGAAAAATACAATAATTTATCAAAATTAGTAGAAAAGTTGAAGAATTCAGAAGATCCAAAAAGAAAATATGAATACATTTTGTGGTTAGGCAAAAAATTGAAAGAACCAGATAGTGAAATCCTTGTTGAAGAAAATAAAGTTAAGGGATGCGTTTCAGAAGTTTTTGTTAAGGCAAATATTAAAGCCGGTAAATTATTTTGGGAAGGATATTCTGATGCTCTCATAACAAAGGGTTTGTTGGCCTTTCTAATAAGTGGATTAAATGAGTTAACACCAAATGAAGTT
>CACAQQ010000046.1 GCA_902534675.1 uncultured Prochlorococcus sp. | reverse complement strand
ATAGTCAAGAGGGAAACAGCCCAGACCGCCAGCTAAGGTCCCAAAATTAACGCTAAGTGATAAAGGAGGTGGGATTGCCCAGACAACCAGGAGGTTTGCCTAGAAGCAGCCATCCTCAAAGGAGTGCGTAATAGCTCACTGGTCGAGCGATCCTGCGCCGAAAATGAACGGGGCTAAGCGTTATACCGAAGCTGCGGATAAATTTATTTATGGTAGGGGAGCGTTCTATGTAGGGTGAAGCGTTAGCGTAAGCGGGCGTGGACAGCATAGAAGTGAGAATGTCGGCTTGAGTAGCGAAAACATGGGTGAGAATCCCATGCCCCGAAACCCTAAGGGTTCCTCCGGCAGGCTCGTCCGCGGAGGGTTAGTCTGGACCTAAGGCGAGGCCGAAAGGCGTAGTCGATGGATAACAGGTCAATATTCCTGTACCAGATGTGTTTTAGGAAGGGGGACGGAGAAGGCTAGCCAGGCCAGATGTTGGTTACTGGTTCAAGCGTTCAAGGCTTTGAGAGATGGAGAAAACATCTTGAGCTAAGGCGTGAGTACGAGCTGCTACGGCAGCGAAGTTGGTGATGTCATGCTTCCAAGAAAAGCCCTATACCTGTTAAGACACAAATGCCAGTACCCGAAACCGACACAGGTGGGGTGGTAGAGAATACCGAGGGGCGCGAGATAACTCTCTCTAAGGAACTCGGCAAAATGGCCCCGTAACTTCGGGAGAAGGGGTGCCAGCGAGAGCTGGTCGCAGTGAAGAGGCGCAAGCGACTGTTTACCAAAAACACAGGTCTCCGCTAAGTCGCAAGACGATGTATGGGGGCTGACACCTGCCCAGTGCCGGAAGGTTAAGGAAGCTGGTTAGCTTTTAGTGAAGCTGGCGACTGAAGCCCCGGTGAACGGCGGCCGTAACTATAACGGTCCTAAGGTAGCGAAATTCCTTGTCGGGTAAGTTCCGACCCGCACGAAAGGTGTAACGATTTGCGCGCTGTCTCGGAGAGAGGCTCGGCGAAATAGAATTGTCTGTGAAGATGCGGACTACATACACCCGGACAGAAAGACCCTATGAAGCTTTACTGTAGTTTGATATTGTGCTCGGGCTCTGAATGCGCAGAATAGGTGGGAGACGTTGAAATAGTGCTTGTGGGTACTATTGAGTCATCGGTGAGATACCACTCTTTTAGAGCTAGGGTTCTAACGCTTACCCGTTATCCGGGAAGCGGACAGTATCTGATGGGCAGTTTGACTGGGGCGGTCGCCTCCTAAAAGGTAACGGAGGCGCACAAAGGTTCCCTCAGGCTGGTTGGAAATCAGTCATTGAGTGCAAAAGCAGAAGGGAGCTTGACTGTGAGACCTACAAGTCGAACAGGGACGAAAGTCGGTTTTAGTGATCCGACGGTTCTGCGTGGAAGGGCCGTCGCTCAACGGATAAAAGTTACTCTAGGGATAACAGGCTGATCTCCCCCAAGAGTTCACATCGACGGGGAGGTTTGGCACCTCGATGTCGGCTCATCGCAACCTGGGGCTGAAGTCGGTCCCAAGGGTTGGGCTGTTCGCCCATTAAAGCGGTACGCGAGCTGGGTTCAGAACGTCGTGAGACAGTTCGGTCCATATCCGGTGTATGCGCAGGAATATTGAGAGGATTTCTCCCTAGTACGAGAGGACCGGGAGGAACGCACCTCTGGTGTGCCAGTTATCGTGCCAACGGTAAACGCTGGGTAGCCATGTGCGGAGTGGATAACCGCTGAAAGCATCTAAGTGGGAAGCCCACCTCAAGATGAGTATTGCCATGGCTTAAGCCAGTAAGGTCACGGGAAGAACACCCGTTGATAGGCTCTACGTGGAAGCTTGGTAACAAGTGCAGCGGAGGAGTACTAATAGACCGAGGGCTTGACCAAATAAACTTAATTTATTGTTTTTAATTTATATAATTTTCTATGCAGTTCTCAAGGTTCACACTATCCTGGTGTTCATGGCGATGTGGTACCACTCCGATCCATCTCGAACTCGGTTGTGAAACGCATCAGCGGCGAAAATATTTAGGGGGTAGCCCCTTGAGAAAATAGCTCAATGCCAGGTAAAAATATTTAAAAGGGTTTACTCTTCTTAGAGTAAGCCCTTTTTTATTTTTGGCATTTCGGACACCAATGGGTACTTCTTCCAGTAATTTTTTGTCTTTCAATTAAATTTCCACATTTACGACATTTTTTTCCAGTTCTCCTATAGACATTTGTCTGCAAACCAAAATTCCCATTCTCTCCTTCCAAGTCCCTAAAATCGCTAAATGTCGTCCCCCCAGAACCTATACTTTTTTTTAATACAGTTACAATTGATTCTCTAAGCTTGATTAACTCATTCTTCTTTATCGTTCGAGCTTCCCTAAATGGTGAGATGCCAGCAGAGTATAAACTTTCATC
>CACAQQ010000045.1 GCA_902534675.1 uncultured Prochlorococcus sp. | reverse complement strand
TGAATATTCAACTTGGTTTAAATAAAAAAGTCAGACGGGCTTATGGCATCGATGAAATAGCTTTAGTCCCTGGAAATAGAACACTTGATTACGATTTGACTGATCCTTCTTGGTCAATAGGTGATTTCATAAGAGAAGTCCCGATTGTCGCTAGTGCAATGGATAGTGTTGTCGATGTCAATACGGCTGTAGAGCTCACAAAATTAGGTTCCCTTGGTGTCATTAATATGGAAGGCATACAAACACGATATGAAAACCCTGATGAAATATTGAACCAAATAGCATCAGTTGGGAAGAATGATTTTGTTCCATTAATGCAGAAAATATACAGTGAACCGGTCAAGGAGAGATTGATTGTACAAAGAATAAATGAGGTGAAAGAAAGAGGAGGTATAGCAGCTTTTAGTGGAACTCCTCAAGCTGCCATTAAGTTTAAAGAAACACTTAATAATTCCAAAATAGATTTGTTTTTTCTTCAAGGAACAGTTGTTTCCACGGAACATCTTGGTATGGAAGGTAAGGAAATCTTAAATATTAAAGATCTCTGTCAATCTATGAATGTCCCAGTTTTAGCAGGTAATTGTGTTACTTACGAAGTTGCAAAACTTCTCATGGATGCTGGAGTCGCAGGATTGATGGTTGGAATAGGACCTGGAGCGGCATGCACATCAAGAGGAGTGTTGGGAATTGGAATCCCTCAAGCAACTGCAATTGCTGATTGTAGTACGGCGAGAAATGATTACTTTAAAGAAAGTGGTCGTTATATTCCTATTATTGGTGATGGAGGTATTGTTACTGGCGGAGATATCTGTAAATGTTTAGCGTGTGGAGCAGATGCTGTAATGATTGGATCCCCAATAGCTAAAGCCTTAAACGCTCCAGGTAAAGGTTTTCACTGGGGTATGGCTACTCCAAGTCCAGTATTACCAAGGGGCACTAGAATTGAAGTTGGTTCTACAGGATCCTTAGAAAGAATAATTAAAGGCCCTGCCTTACTTGATGATGGGACACATAACTTATTAGGAGCCATTAGAACTTCAATGAGTACTCTTGGGGCAAAAAATATTAAAGAAATGCAAGGAGTTGAAATAGTTATCGCACCATCGCTTCTTACCGAAGGTAAGGTTTATCAAAAAGCTCAGCAGCTTGGTATGGGTAAGTAGTTCACTTAGAGCAAAATTATAAATCCTTAGGGAATTAAGTATTAATTTGAAAATTTTTCTAATTAGGAGTTATTATGAATTGATGGGGGAAACCCCATACTCCTCACACACTAAATCGCCCGATTAATCGGGCTTTTTTAGATATTTTGTTACTTATATTATTTAATCTGTAATGAAATCATCACTTAAAAGAATTGCCTGCTAAATTTTCAAAAAGGAATACTTAAATTATGTCATCAGCTCCAGCCGTAACTGATTCTTCATTTGACAAGGATGTACTGCAAAGTGATCTACCAGTATTGGTTGATTTTTGGGCACCATGGTGCGGTCCATGCAGGATGGTCGCTCCAGTTGTAGAAGAAATCTCAAAAGACTTTGAAGGAAAAATTAAAGTTTTTAAATTAAACACAGATGAGAATCCAAATGTAGCGAGCCAATACGGAATTAGAAGTATTCCTACATTAATGATCTTTAAAGGAGGTCAAAAAGTTGATACCGTTGTTGGTGCTGTGCCAAAAGCAACTCTTTCGAGCACTTTAACTAAGCATTTATAAATCTAAAAGCTTTGCACAAAATTGGACTAATAGACTATGGAATGGGTAATATTCATTCTGTAACAAAATCTCTAGAATCTCTTGGAGAAGAAATTATATTAATTAAAAACTTTAATGATTCCAAGCTTTGTAAGGCGATAATACTTCCTGGGGTTGGATCATTTGATCCAGCAATGAATAATCTCATAAATACAGATTTGATAACTGATTTGAAAAATTGGATTAAAAGTGGGAAATCCTTTTTTGGGATATGTTTAGGTCTCCAACTTCTTTTTGAATCTAGTGATGAAGGAAAATTTCAAGGGCTGGGAATTTTAAAAGGAAAAATACAAAAAATACCCAATATTGTTAACCAAAAAATCCCACACATGGGTTGGTGCCAACTTTTACCTACCAAAAAAAATACTTTATTTGGGCTTGAAGAATTAAATAATTGGGTCTATTTTGTACATTCCTATCATGCAATCCCAGATGACTTAAATATTATTGCAGCTAAGGTTGATTATGGCTCTGAAAAATTAACTGCAATGATTGAGAATGATAATTTATTAGCTTGTCAATTTCATCCGGAAAAATCTGGAAAAACCGGAGAAAAACTTTTGAGAAGATGGCTGAGTAATATTCAATAACAGATTCCTAGGGATGAAGACTAAATTAAGATTAATAGGTGGTAAAAAACTCCAAAGTCCAAATAATTCTTATACAAGACCTACAACATTGAGAGTGAGAGAGGCCATATTTAATAT
>CACAQQ010000044.1 GCA_902534675.1 uncultured Prochlorococcus sp. | reverse complement strand
GTTAGAGTAGCGGTACCTGGTGCTAGGCGTCCTAAAAGTAGTCTTGCCGCAGCTACTCCTTTAACATATTTAAGTCTGCAGATTTTTGGGAAAAGAAATCTTAAATCAGTACGTCAAATTAAAATATTAAAAAGCTATTCTGGTCTAGGAAAAAATATTGAATGTCTTGCAGCCGCACAAGCAATAGCTGAATTAACATTTTTATTAGTAGGTAATAATGACAAGCAACAAGACTATCTATCTTGCGTTCTTGCACATCTTGATAGAATTTATTTATATAAAGAGTCTCAAGAAGAAGATATTAAAATGCTCTCAATGAGTATTCAATCTTTAATCCATCTATTAGCCATCGGGGGTATTAATTTACCAATTCATCATTGTTGTAAAACTGGAGAACCAATTATTCCACCTTTAGGAAATTGGGAATGGAGTTGTTATTATTTACCAAGTGAAGGGTTTTCATCCATAGAAGATCCTCAAAGTAATCTAAAAATAAATGCATCTGAAGTTGCTCTATTACAGAGACTTCTTTTCCCAGAATTACCAATAAAATCCAATGGAGAGTTGTTGGGTCCAAAAAAAGTCTGGCTTAAAATATTATTCATTATTGAGACATGGATCTCTACTCAATTAGAGAAGGAACTATCTTCACTAAAAATGTTGAGAGAAATATATAGTTAGCATTTTCATGAAGCATTAAAAAATTCAAAAAATATGATCATGGCTCCTTTTCCTGTTAACTTTATAAATAGTTAATTCAATTAATGTGGCTCATATTGCCTGGCTGGGGAAAAAATCCCCTTTTTGTGGAAATGTAACTTACGGAAATTTAACTACTAGGGAATTAAAGGCCAGGGGGCATAAAATTAGTTTTATTCATTTCGATAATCCCTCTAGTTCAAATTCATCAAACCCATTATTTCTTGCAAATGATCCTGATGTAAGTCTCCCATATTTAATTAAGTCTCAAGTTTATACAATACCCTCGCCAAGGGCAGAAAAAGAGCTAAGGCTATCATTGGAAAGATTAAAACCTGACGTAGTACATGCAAGCTTAACTTTATCTCCTTTAGACTTTAGACTTCCAGAGCTTTGTAATGAAATTAATGTTCCTCTTATAGGAACATTTCATCCACCATTTGATGCAAAAAATAGAAATCTAACTGCGAGCACTCAACAATTAACATATCAACTTTATGCTCCCTCTTTAGCAAAGTTTGATAAAATAATTATTTTTTCTGAACCTCAAAAAAATGTTCTTGAGAAATTAGGAGTACCTAAAGAAAAACAAATAATTATTCCAAACGGCGTTGATGAAAATATTTGGAAACCTTTTTCTGAAAAAAGTAAAAAATATGATCAGGTGAAAAACAAACTTGGAAATGAAAGAATCTTTTTATATATGGGAAGGATTGCAAATGAGAAAAATATCGAGGCACTTTTACGTTCTTGGCGCCAAACAAAAACTCAAAATTGCAAATTAATTATTGTTGGAGATGGCCCAATGAAACCAACACTTGAAAATAGTTTTTCTAACCTTGGTAATGAGAAATTAATTTGGTGGGGTGCTGAATTAGATTTAGGAACTAGGATAGCAATAATGCAAATAGCAGAAGTATTTTTCTTACCAAGCTTAGTAGAAGGTTTATCATTATCACTTTTAGAGGCAATGTCTGCTGGTACTGCTTGTGTAGCTACTGATGCGGGAGCTGATGGTGAAGTTTTAGATAACGGAGCAGGAATAGTAATTTCAACTGATAATGTGGCTGCACAATTAAAAACTATAATCCCAATTCTTGTAGAACACCCCTCATTTACGAAACATCTTGGAGAAAAAGCTAGAGAACGTGTACTTGAGAGATACACAATTACTAAAAATATAAATTCACTTGAAAAAGTTTATATGAACTTAAAAGATAATTGAAAAAACTAACGAAACTCTTTACTTCGATTACTAGCTGAAACTATTGATTCAATTAATGCTGACCTTATACTCTTTTTTTCTAAAACCCTTAAAGCAGAGATAGTTGTTCCACCTGGAGAGGTTACTAAATTTTTAAGCTCAGAAGTAGTAAGTTTATTTTCCTTTATTAAACAAATAGTCCCTAGTATCATTTCCATAACAAGTTCCTCTGAAATTTTTTTTGTTAATCCCCCGCTTAATCCTCCATCACTTAATGCTTCTATAATCAAAGCAATAATTGCAGGACCTGATGAAGTTAAAGCTAAAAATATATCAAGGTAATCTTCAGTAAATTCATAAATCTTACTAGTATTTTTAAATAATTTTTTTGTAAATAGTTTCTGATCTTCTGTAATTTCTTCTCCCCAAGAAATCCCTGTTAAACCTTTTCCAATAGTTATTGGAATATTTGTAACAACCCTCACGCATTTATGATTAGGAAACTTTTGAGAAAGTCTATTTATTGAAACCCCGGCAAGAATTGAAACTATTAAATTGTCCTTATT
>CACAQQ010000043.1 GCA_902534675.1 uncultured Prochlorococcus sp. | reverse complement strand
TTGTTTTTAGTAATTATTCCCGGGAAATTAAAATAAATACTATTTAAAATAGTTATTTTCTGTTTTGCTAGTAAATATCTTATTAAGAAAGGAGATGTTACTAATACAAGAACAATAAAGAAAAATGAATATATTTTTTTAATCACATTCAATCTACAAATTTACAAAAATAGATTCATTGTCGGGTTTAATTTCAAATTCTTTTTTAAAAAAATATCTTTTATTTTCTTCTTTGAAAAGCAACCAGTTATTTGGATAAATATGCATAAGAGCAGCTTTATTTAAAGGCTGCAGAAAATAAATATTTTTCCATGTTTTGACAAAGTTTTTACGTCGCTCTCTAATAACACTTCCTATACCAATATTGGCATCTTCAAATTTTGGATTTAATGAATAATGCGTACCTTGATAATTATCAGACATTGGTTCAAATGAATCGAAATCATATGGCTGAGGTAGTATCGATATCATTGCACTATCAATATTATTTATATTATTTGATTCATTAAATGATTTAAAAGTAAAGATTTTATCTTTGATATCTGGATAGTCTCTTTGAGCCAAAGCCACAGCACCTTGATCAGCAAATGTTATGAATACATTATTATTTTTAGACAATATCTTGTAGATAGTTATTCCAATTCTGTTAAACTTCAACCCTTCAAAATTAAATTCTATAGTAAATCTTTTATTTGAATCTAATAAACTTGGAATAATTGCATCCTCCATATTCTTAAGAGATTCATTTAAATCTTTAGGTAGTCTGTAATTGGTTTCCATTAAAATTTGTCAATACATATTTGAATAAGTTCTAAAAATTTATCTATTTCTGACTTATTGTTTATTGAACCTAAAGTAACACGAATATTTGAATATAGTTCATCATCTTTTAAACCAATATTTTTAAGTGTTGAGCTGGGTTTCCCAGATGAGCTTGAACAAGCACTTCCACTACTTATGGCTATTTTATTTTCTGACATGAAATTAACAATCTTATAGGCCCTTATAGGCTCAAATAGTTTATTTAATAGTAGAAAAGAAATATGACTTGGAAGTCTATGGTTAATACTACCCGTAATCTTTATATGATTATTATCTTTAATTTTTTGAAAAAAATAATTTTTAAGTTTATTAATTTTATTAGAAGGAAATTCAGTTATGTAATCATATAATTTTATTTTTCCTTCAATATTCTTTAATGATTCATACATTCCAGCGATTAATGGCAAAGCTTGTGTACCTTGTCTAATTGAAAATTCCTGAGTAAGTGATATGTCATTATTTTTTAAAATTTGTCTAGACTTTTCTTTTGTTAAAAGAATACCGATTCCTTTTGGACCTCCAAATTTATGAGCGGATAAACTTAAAAAATCACATTTAAGATCTTTCCAACTGAATATTCCATTACTTAATATTTGAGTTCCATCTAAATGAAACATTATATTTAATTCTTCACATTTGGAACCAATAAATTGGACAGGTTGTATTGTCCCAATTTCACTTTGTCCCCAAATAATTGATACAAGCTTAGTATCATTGATTAAAAATTTTTCGATATTAGAAATATTTAAAATTCCATCATTATTTACCGTCCATTCGTAAATATCCCAATTTTGTTTTCTTAGTTTATTAGCACAAATAGTTGTTGCTTGATGTTCAACATTTGAAATAACAACCCTACCATTTTTAAATTTCTCATAAATATTATTAAATACAATATTTGTCGATTCCGAAGAACCAGATGTAAAAATTATATCCTCTGGATCTGCTTCAAATATATAAGCAATTTTAGATCTAATTTTTTCAAGATATGTCGAACATTTTATCCCTAGATCATATGTAGATGAAGGGTTATGCCAATAATTCCTATAAGTTGAATTAATTATATTTAAAACATTCTCAGATAACGGAGTTGTGGATGCATTATCTAAATAGATAAAATTATTTTCCATTAATTTACTAACACTGATCCTGAGAAAACCTTTTTAGCATTACCGGTCATCATTACTTCACAATCGTCTTTTGACCAATCAATTTTAAGATTACCTCCTGGTAAGGTTACTATGGTTTGTGAATTACAAAGGCCTAATTTATAAGCTGCCACATGGATAGCACAGGCACCTGTTCCACAAGCTAAGGTTGGTCCTGCACCCCTTTCCCATACTTTTACTTTGATATTATCTCTATTTAAAATTTGACAAAAATGCACATTAGTTTTTTCAGGAAATAATTCATTTTTTTCAAATATAGGACCAAGTTTGGAAAGAACAATTGACTCTATGTCTTTTACAAAGAATATTAAATGAGGATTTCCCATTCCTACGGCATAACCAATATTATTAAAATCTTTCTCAATAAATTCGTGTGAAGGAATTGAATTTATTTTTTTTTCAATTGTTGTTGGAATATTTTGACATTCTAAAATTGGAACTCCCATTTTTACTGTAATTTCATCATTTATATATTTTGCAATTTTTAAACCTG
>CACAQQ010000042.1 GCA_902534675.1 uncultured Prochlorococcus sp. | reverse complement strand
GTTTAATTCAGGAAATTTATTCGGCTTTACGAGAATTTTATATTTTTTAAGTTGCTCTGCATCATTTCTATTATTAATTCCTTGAAATTTAATAATAAAGGTTTCTTTCCCAGGCTGTTTGAAACCAGAAGATAGTTTCATTTTTGACGGAGTTTCATTTTCTTTTTGTATCCATCTCATTCCAGGTTTTATAAATCTTTCTTCAAAATCACTTAAAGATTTAACCTTTACTTGTCCATTAATTCCATGACATGATGTTATCAATCCAACAATCAACCATTCATTGTTATTTATCATATATTGTATTTAGGATATGAGTTTTATGGAATTATCGACTAGGCCAATTCTCCCTGGTTCTTTTGTTGTTGTAAAAGACACTAACTCTATATACAAGGGATATAAAGGATTTGTACAGAGAGTTACAAAAAAAAGAGCAGCTGTTCTTTTCGAGGGAGGTAATTGGGATAAACTCATTACTTTTCAGCTGATCAATTTAGAATTAGTATGAAAATTAGATTTTACCTAAAGTTTTAAATCTTTCTATCAAAATTCTAGCTGCATTTGTTTCTGCTTGTTTATGTGATTTGCCGAATGCAGAGGATTCTTTTAATCCCTCGATAAATATATCGCAGGAAAATCTTTTAGGGTCTCCATTTTTCTTTGAGACTTCAATAATTTGATAAACTGGCAAACTAAAACCTTTACTTTGACACCACTCTTGTAATACTGTCTTTGATTTGAATTTATATGGAGCTTTTAAAAATATTTCTGAGTCCTCTTCCCAAATATCGTCCAACCAAAGATTTACTTCCTGAATTGAATTAAAGCACTTATAGACTGCACCGATTAAAGCTTCTGTAGCTTCACCAATAATAGTATTCTTTGAATTTTCATCACCAAGAGCTTTAGGTCCTTTAATTATTAATTTCTCAATACCAATTTCTTTTCCTACTTTAGTTAACCATTCGTCACTTACAATTTGTGCTCTTAGCTCTGATCTTTCTCCTACACTCAATTGATTGTATTTTTTTTCAATAAAATTAGAAGCAGCTAACCTGAGTACTGCATCTCCGAAGAATTCTAATTTTTCATAATTTATTATTTTGTCCTCTGAAGAATGGATAAATGCTTGATGAAAATCTTGAATTATTGAAACATTTTCTGTTCTAATTATCTCAGAAAATCTTTTAGATTTTATATTTAAAGATTTTAAAAAAGTAGTTATTTGATTAATTCTTTTTTCGTTAATTATATTTGTCATATGATTAAAATAATCAAAACAATTTGAAAGCAGGTCATAAGCCGGGTTCTGTTCATCTGAATTAAGATGGGCAATCATCTATCTAGGGCTGGAATTACTTCGCAGTCTCAAGCGGCGCTTAAAAGCAGATTGTGTAATGGTCATAAATCTACTAAGCCTTGCTCCCAGCCGGGGTTTACCTAGCCAACACTTCTCAATGTTGCTGGTGCGCTCTTACCGCACCCTTGCACCCTTGCCATACATGAAGTATTCGGCGGTATGTTTCTGTGGCACTATCCTCACGGTTACCCGCACTGGGAATTACCCAGCAAGCCTGACCATGTGGGAGCCCGGACTTTCCTCAAAAAAGTTTTATTTTGTTTCCAAAATAAAACTTTTTTGCGATTGCCTCTCCTGCTTTCATTTAGCATAGTCCTTAATACAGCAAAAATCATCTATTGGGGCTGTAGCTCAGCAGGATAGAGCAACGGTTTCCTAAACCGTAGGTCGTGGGTTCGACTCCCGCCAGTCCCGTTAAAGTAATAAACTATATGTAGTATGTGTGCAAACATGCTACTCTCTAGCTAGCGTATGTTTAGTAATAAATCTTTTATGGCTAAGTTACATGATATGCGTTTAAAGCTCCTAATTCAACAAGAGCATGAACGTATTTCTAAATCCCAACCTAACGATTTAGATCTTTCAATAATTCAAGCAAGATGCTTATGTTGGCTTGCTTTATTAGCTGAAGCTCACGAAGATCAAGCAAATGATGCTGAAAAGAGAGGAGATGCTGAACAAGCTATGGGATGGTTTGCTGATTCTATGAGATTAAGAGATGTTATCAATTTAGTGACTAGTATTGAGATACCTTTGCCAGATAGTCCCGATTCACTTGATGAAAATGACGAATTATTGGACGGTCCTACAATTATGCCTAAATAGTGAGATGATATAAGGAGAATTTCTTTTTCTTTTGACTGAAGAACCGTGTCAATGCCCTGATTGTCAGAGATTTTATCGAGAACATGATCGTCTGATTAGAGAATTTCCCACTTTTAAGCAGCAACAAGAATTGAATTGGGCATCAATTCAATCTTTCAGAACTCTCTGTAGTAGGGTAACTCATGAGTTGCAGGGACAATTATCTAAAGACTCTAATCAAGATTCAAGTTCAGAAGAAAAACATACTTCTGATACGGCAATTACTGAAGCTTTAGAAGAACTTGAGAGTGTTAATGCCTATTTATATTCAATTGAAGCATTAATGGAAAAAATTTTTGATACAAAAATTTCAGATAATATTGAATCA
>CACAQQ010000041.1 GCA_902534675.1 uncultured Prochlorococcus sp. | reverse complement strand
CTTCAATAAAATATCTGATAAAGAAACTGAATGGGAACAATTTTCTAATTACCTCTTCTATGAACCAGTTGACTTACAACAAAGTGAGCATGTCGTAAGACTTTCTAAAAGATTAAATCAAATTGATAAAACGCTAGCTACTCATGGAAATAGAACATTTTATTTATCAGTATCACCTAATTTCTATGCAAGTGGATGTAAAGCTCTTAAAGCAGCTGGTCTTTTAGATGATCCTAAGAAAAGTCGTTTAGTTATTGAGAAACCTTTTGGAAGAGATTATTCAAGTGCAAAAAAATTGAACAAGATTGTTCAAAGTTGTGCTGAAGAAAGTCAGATTTATAGGATTGATCATTATTTAGGTAAAGAGACAGTTCAAAACATTCTTGTTATGAGGTTCGCTAATACTATTTTTGAACCAATCTGGAACAGAAATTATATATCAAGTGTTCAAATTACTTCATCTGAAACGGTAGGTGTTGAGGATAGAGCAGGTTATTACGAAAGCTCTGGTGCTTTAAGAGATATGCTTCAAAATCATATGACTCAAATGCTCGCTGTTACTGCTATGGAACCTCCTGGAAAATTTGAACCAGAAGCAATAAGAAATGAAAAAGCTAAAGTTCTTCAGGCTTCAAAACTTGCTGATGAAAACGAACCTTGGAATTGTTGCATAAGAGGTCAATATGGAGAGGGAGGAAATATCTCAAATCGACTAAAAGGATATAGACAGGAAGATGGTGTAAATATTAATAGCACTACAGAAACTTATATTGCAGCAAAAGTTTTCGTTGATAACTGGCGTTGGCAAGGGGTACCTTTTTATTTGAGAACAGGGAAAAGACTACCTAAAAGACTTGGAGAAATAGTCCTTACTTTTAAAGACGTTCCCGTTCATTTATTTGATTCAACAATAATAAATCCTGCACCAAATCAACTTATTCTTAGAATTCAGCCAAATGAAGGCGCTACTTTCAAATTCGAGGTAAAGTCACCAGGTTCTGGAATGAAATCTAGACCTGTTGAGATGGAATTTTCTTATGATGAATCATTTGGAGAACCCTCAGATGAAGGCTATGTAAGATTATTAGCTGATGCAATGCTTTCTGATCCAACCTTATTCACTAGAAGTGATGAAGTAGAGGCTGCTTGGAAGCTTTATACGCCATTAATAGAATTGATGGATAATTCTCCTTGGAAATTACCTATTTATAATTATGAATCTATCACGTGGGGACCTCCCGAGTCTGATCAATTACTCTCAAAAGATAATATTTTCTGGCGTAGACCTTAAAAATGAAACCACAATTAACACTCCAAACCCCATTAGAACTTCCTTATCAAGAAATTTCTGATTACCTTAATAAGTTATGGATTTCAGAAGATAAAGATAATACTGGAGCCAATACTTTTACATTAATGGTCTGGCAGCCAGCCTGGCTAGAACAATGTTTGGTTCAAAAAGGATTAGTAAATGGACCAATTACAGGTAATTTAAGTCCAGAAGTAATTGAAGTAGCCAAAAAATTTATTCTAGAAGTAGGACTTCCTATTACTACACCGCTTAATAGTGAAGCATTATTGAATTTATTGAAGGAGAATTTATCTAATAAAGATTTTGAAGATTTTAGAGGACAATTTTTTGAATCATCAATAAGTTCATTAAATCCAAGGAGATTAATAACTTTAGCTCCAACATTAAATAAAAAATCAGATCTTAAAACTTTTGTATCCGCTTACTGTCCATTAAGCGATATTTCTGATAAGCAACCTATATGTGGTGATTTAGTTGTTATTAGGGGTGACTCGGCCTCAATAACCCAAAAAGGATTGAAAATAATTGATGAATTATCTATTGATGAATTGCCTTCTTGGTTGTGGTGGAATGGGAGCTTGGATGAATCTCCTGAAATTTTTGAATACTTTATCAATTATGGTCTAAGGTTAATAATTGATACTTCTATTGGATCGCCTAACAGGTGTTTAAAAGTTTTAGATCAATTAAGGAAATCAAATAAAGCTATTAATGATTTAAATTGGGTTAGGTTGAAAAATTGGAGGGAATCGTTGGCTATGATTTTTGATCCACCATCGAGGAGAACAATTTTAGATCATATTACTGATATTGATATTGATATTGCAGGAGATCATATAATTCAAGGTTTGTTTTTGATCTCATGGATTAGCGATAAGCTTGGTTGGTCTTTTCTTAGAGTTGAAAGTGATAAAGAATCAACAAAAATAGAATTCGAAGGAATTAATGGCGAAAAAATTTTTACATCTATTAATCCTTTACCTTTGGGCAATCCAAGTATTCATTTAGGACAAGTGATTGGGTTGAGGTTGATTTCAAAAATTAGTGATGTTCAAAAGAATAACACTTGTGTAATACTTGGATGTGAGTCAGTTGAATGTATGAGACTTGAAGCAGGAGGAATGGCTAATATGGAATTGATTGAACAAGTTGTTCCAAATTCTTTTTCTTCATCAGAGTATGATGTTAGTAAATTATTGGGAAGTAGTAGAGGTAGTACGAGTCCTCTTTTTGAAAATTCTATTAAAAT
>CACAQQ010000040.1 GCA_902534675.1 uncultured Prochlorococcus sp. | reverse complement strand
AAGTTGGATTCTAATCTTAAATTAGATAATTTATCTTTTAGTAGGATTTTTAATTCTAATAAAGGAAGTATAGAAGTGGTTAAAGAGAATAATATTTATATATGGACAGCTGATAATTTTCCTCTTGATGAACTTGAATTATCTATAAGAGACAATCAATTCGATAGAATTAAAGGAATTATTAATGGTGCGGGTTCAATTTCTCTAGACCAGTCTATTCTTGATGGGCGAATGGCTTGGAGTTTAGGTAAATATAGAAATATAAAATTATCAAATTCATTATTTGACTTTAGCTTCAGAAATAATATTTTTAATGTCAACTCTTCACTATATCCAATCGATGGAGGAATAATTGAAGCTAAATATGACTCAAATAAAAATGATTTAATTGATTTAGAATTTAATAATATAAGTACTAGTTGGACGATCCTTACTGCAGTTGATATTTTTAATTTTGATAATAAAAAAGTTTTCCCGACAAGAAAGTCTAATATCTTGGATGATTTGGAAATAAATAAAGTTAATAATTCTTTTAAAGAGAGGATAGATTTTATAAATAACCTTAATGAAAAAAATAATGCGTTAGTGGAAAAATTTAACTTGCAAAAATATTTAAATAAATTTAACAGTAGATATAATGCAAAGCTAACTATTAAGGGCGATAGGCCAAGCAACTACAAATTAAATGCAAATATAAATGGATATCTTAATGATTCTAGAGGGGATAACAAAAATAACAAAGAAGAATTTTCTATAGATTTGGAAGGAGGACTATTAAAAGGTAATGGTTCTTTAAGAGTTAAAAAATTACCATTAAGTGCTACAAATATATTTTTAGACAGACCAAGAGATTTTCTTGGAGGCTTGGATATCAATTTACTTTATAATCTTGATGAAAAATCTTTCTCGAGTGAAATTTCTTCCAATAACGCATCATTAAAAAATAACAAAATATTATTTGATAAAGGAAAAATTGAATTTAATAACTCTATTTTTGATGTTGATTTTTCCTTGCTTTTAAATAACTCAGAAATCCCAATTAATATTGAAGGCAAAATTCCTATAAGTACTTTTGGAGAATTGGATCTAAGATTTATTGGTAATGGCAAATTTATTGATTTAATAGATATTTTTGCTGATGAATACTTTACTTTTAATGAAGGCGAAGCAAATCTAAGAATGATAATAAAAGGAACTATTAACAAGCCAATATTAAATGGATTTATTGTAATAAAAGATTCTGAAATTGATTTTTACAACAATATAGTCAAAGATATTAATAGCTTGATGATTTTTGATTTTGATTCTTTAGAAATCAAAAATCTAGAAGCAAATTCAGAAGATTCTGGAAATATTTTTATAAAAGGTTCTTTGCCTTTTTATAGTCATAATGATTCTGGGAAAGCAGAGATTAATTTAGTAACAAATAAATTTAAAATTAAATCAGATAATTTCAATTTTTTAGTAGATTCAGATATTTATTTAAGTGGATCATTTGAAACTCCTGTTTTAGGAGGTAATGTATCTCTAAATAATGGGTTTATTAATCTTAATAGCACTACTAAAAATAATGAATTAGAAGAGTTAAATAAAGTTCCTGAGCTTTCGAATAATTCTTTTAAAAAAGTTAGTACTAATATAAAAAGAAAAGATAAAAAAGATTGGCCAGAACTTAATTGGAATAAAAATGAGAATATTGAAATAATTTCAAATGAAACAATTTTGGATTCAGTCCTTTTAGGAGAAACTTTGCCTAATTATTTGGATAGTTTGAGTTTTAAAAACCTTAAATTAAAACTTGGACCGGATTTTAAACTTCAATACTCTGAGTTAGTTCAAGCTTATTTAAATACCAAATTAGACCTTAATATAAATGGCAATGTAGGAAAAGATTTAAATGCTAGAGGTTTGATTTATCTTGAAAAAGGTAGTGCAAATTTATATACTACACCTTTTAAACTTGATAAAAATAAAGATAATTATATTTTATTTGCATCAAGAAGTGGTGTAGTTCCTTTTATTAATTTTTCTCTGATTAGTAAAGTTCCAGAATCTATAATCCCTATAAGTGAGAATAATCAGGATGCAAATATCTCAGGAGATCTTGATGCAGATGCGAACTCGAGTGGTTTTGGATCATTTGGTATTGGTAATTCAAGGCTTATCAAAATTGAAGCTTCTTACGAGGGATTTTTAGATCAATTATCTTTTGAAGATGAAAATAAAAGAATTCAATTAAGGAGCACGCCAAGTTATAACAGATCACAAATAATTGGTTTAATTGGAGGCAACTCTGCAAATTTAATAAACAGAGCATTTATTTCGCAACTTAATAATGCGGATGCCTTTAGTGAAAGATTTCAGTTGTCTTTATATCCAGCGTTAATAGAAAATAATGATTCTTTAAATAATATTTTTTCTAATGAAAATTTAGATATAGAAAATGATGGGGAATCATCTTCTAATCAGGAATTTTCATCTCAAGCTTGGGTAGCTGAACTTGGACTTGATATTACAGATGCAATAAATTTTTCATTTCAAACCGTTCCAGGTAGAGATGATGTTCCACCTACAGGAATTTTGACTTTTCAGGCCAATCCAAACTTAGAATTATTAGGTTCTTATGATT
>CACAQQ010000039.1 GCA_902534675.1 uncultured Prochlorococcus sp. | reverse complement strand
TTTATAGTGCTTTCAACAATTCTCACCAAGTCGTTTAGCAAAGATACTGCTTTATTAATTCTTAGAGTTATAACTGGAACTGTTCTTATTCATCACGGGTATGAGAAGTTAGCAAATATAGAAAACTTTGCAGATGCCTTTGTAAGACCATTACATCTTCCATTCCCAATATTTTTATCATACATAGCGGCTTTTTCAGAGATAGGCGGTAGTTGGTTACTAATTATCGGCTTAGCCACAAGATTTGGAGCTTTAGCAATTGTAGGAACAATTTCTGTTGCTATATATCACGCACTTGTTACTTCAGGTTTTAATATTTTTTTACTAGAGCTTTTACTTTTGTATTTCGCTTCAGCAACTTCAATTGCTTTAACAGGGCCTGGTAATTTCTCCTTAGATGAAGTTATTATCAGAATATTAAAATCAGAAGATGATGAAGAAACTATAGCTTTAACAAAATCAAAATCTTCTAAGGATGTTGAAATTAAAGAAGAAACAAGTAAAGGTGGTTTATTTCAATTTCTTCAAGCGAACATACTTTCAGATACTTCAAGCTAACTTTTTAGGATAAAGGTTGTTTATAAGTTCTAACCTTTTGCGGTAACTATTTCTCTTCTCAAGCTTAATCTTAATTGTTGCTTCAGTAAGACTTACAAACAATCCTATAGCTGTAACCCAAGATAAAAAAATAAAAGGGTTTTCTGGAATTTCTGAGAAATTCATATTAATAATACTTCTTTTTTAAAACTGACTGATCACTACTTGTTTTTCAACCTAAATATACAATTTAGAAATATTTAAGGATTTATTTCAGACTTTTCCCATTTCTTAATCTTTTCCCATAGATACCTTCTATGAATAGGCTGTTCTAATTTAAGAAGATCTACTGAATCAATTGCAAAATTTAGAACTACAAAATTTTCTGACTTGGGTAAATTGGATTTTATTTCATAAGAAGATTGCACTTTTGGGTTTATTTTCTCTCCAGGAGATCCCCAAAACCAAGAAGATTTTGATTTTTCAGATAATGCATCCCAATAATTTTTGTTATCAATTAGTTCACTTATTTTTCCTTTGAATCTATATTGCGATTTCGTTTTCAAAAAGAACCATAATATTTCTGCATTAGGGTTATGTTTTAAATGCCCAATTTTCTCACTTCTTCTATCTGTAAAAATAATCATTGAACTATCTTTATGCCATCCTCTGAAAACAACCGTTCTTAATCTTGGCTCGTTTTTTTCGTTAACTGTTGCAAGCTGTATCCATCTATTAGAGGGTGATTTGCCCTCTTTTTTTCTAGAAGATTTTAAATCTTGTCTCCAACTTGGTAAGTTGTTATCAAGCATTTAATTTAGGCAAAATAAGACCGCTTTTATTTTTGTATTCTTCGAATGAATCATATTTTGAGAGCGATTTATCTTTTTTTATCATTCTTGGAAGAAAAACTATAGAGAAAAATATTGCAAGAATTACTAATGGAATGAAACTCATTGAAAGGATGGCGAATGATAGATAAATTAGTATTTCTCCAAGATAATTTGTATTCCTTATATTTTTGAAAAATCCTTCTTTAATTAGTTCTTTTTTTAATTTAAGAGAAAAATATTTTTGGGCATCGCTAGCAAAGTGTAAAAACACACCAATTATGTTTATAGATACAGATGCAGCTATGACGATATTTGGAACAGATTTCTGAGATGAAATTAGAATGTATGGGGCTACCCAGTAACTTCCAAGGAAAATAAAACCAGTTACTGAAGTTAAAAAATTGATTTTTTCTTTAAAGTAGGGATCCGGAAATATCTTTTCTTTTAGAAGCCAAAGTAATCCATATGTACCATGCAGAGCCAAGTAAACGTAGGGAGCGATTGTAAAATTATCAAAAAAGATCATAAGACCTACTACTACAAATGCTGTGAGCCCCTTGTGCAGATTAATTATTTGATTAAGTTTCATTTTTTTTAATAATCTAAAAAATGAAATTATTTTCTGTGGATATAAGCTAGGTGCTCAGAAGTTTTAATGGGCGATACTGGATTCGAACCAGTGGCCACTACCGTGTCGAGGTAGTGCTCTACCACTGAGCTAATCGCCCAAATTGAAGAATTTTAAATTCCCCCTTATAAGAAAATAGCAGGTTAAGTTTCATTTTCTGAGTAATTTAACTTTCCATCTTTCTCTTTTGGTGATTTCTAAATTTAGAATTTCGATAAATCCTTTATTTTCTAATTCTAGTTTGTCGCCAATTTTTAGAATAATAGTTGGCTTATTAACTTTGCTTCCATTTAATTTGAGCATTCCATTTTCTATCCTTTCAATAATTTTGGTTCTTGATATTCTAAAACCTGCTGAAGCTATAGCGTCTAATCTTGTTGAAGCTTCTACTGTATTAACAAGTTTTTTTGATCTCCCAGAAGGTATTTGTAATTCATCTATACCAACTAAATTAATTTTTACCTTTACGTCTCTCAAATAAAAAATCTTTTCATCTATGTGCTCAATATCTAAATTATCAATGATCCCTTGTGCTCCCCTATCGCCAGTAGTCCATATATCTCCTACTTTTAATTGATTTAACCCAATCTCATTTAAGAGAAATCTAAAATCGTCTTGTGTAGCATTATCAAATAAAAAATTGCCATTAATTTTTATTCCTTGAGCTGGAAAATTACTTTTTAGGGCATCCTCTTCAGGAATATTATCTCCTCTAAAGCAAGCTATCCTAGATCTTTGAGAAGAGGAGAATCCTCCATAAATAAAAAATTTGAAATCATTTAAATTTTCAAAATCTTTTA
>CACAQQ010000038.1 GCA_902534675.1 uncultured Prochlorococcus sp. | reverse complement strand
CTGAATGATAATCAAGATGATCTTGAGTTAAATTAGTAAAAATAGCCGCCTCAAATTCGCATCCTGATATCCTCTTTTGAGCAATAGAATGAGAACTTACCTCTAATATCGCGAATTCAGATTCTGCCTCAACAGCAGCATTTAATTTCTTTTGAAGTTTATCGGCGAAATCAGTTGTATGAGAAGCCACTTCTGAGAAGCCAGGCCATCTATTAAACAAGGTCCCAAATAATGCAGTCTTTTTCCCTAATTTTTTTAAAAGATATTCCAATAAGAAAGTAATTGTCGTTTTTCCATTTGTACCAGTAACACCAATAAGTTTAAGTTTTCTTGAAGGCCTATTCCAAAACTCAGCGACAATTTGACCAAAAATATAATCTAAATTATCCTCAATAACCAAAATCCTTTCTCGATCAATAGATCCAATTTTCTCTTTTGCAGCAGACCCAATAATGGCAGCCTCCGCGCCATTTTCAATTGCCTCAATACAAAATTTCCCTCCATCAACATTTAAACCAGGCATTCCTAAAAATAAAGTTCCTTTTTGTACTTCTTTAGAGTTAAAAGAAATATTATTGATTTCTTGATCGATAAGATTTGATGAAGGAATAATTCCTACCAAATCTAAAAGTTTAAATAATTTTATAGATCTCATATAAAAAAATTATTTCTCCAGAATGGTACTAATATTTTTTTGAAACCAATTCTTTAATTGATCATCTTTTAATCTTGGAGAAATGCGAGGCAATTCTATGATCTCCTCGGACCTAATTCTTTCAACAGCAATAACAGGTACTTCATAATCATATTTTTTATATTTATCTTTATATAAATCGACCCTATCAATATCAATTTCTTTAAGCTCTTCTAGATTAGGGAATAACTCATTAAGATTTATTTTTGCCAGTTTGTTTTTTAATGAATCACAAAGGCAACATCCCTGCCTAACAAAAATAAATATTTTCATTCATTTAGTCAGGCACAGGGTCACATCCACAGGGAGTTAAAGGATGACATCTGCTTAATCTTTTTAAAGTTAACCACCCTCCCTTCCAAGGACCATGTCTAGTAATTGCCTCATATCCATAAGAGCTGCAGCTTGGAATAAATCTGCATCTTGGTCCAAAAAAAGGAGAAAACCACTTTTGATAAAACGAAATCATAAAAAGAAGTATAGAAGTAATTGATTTATTAATAGTTTTGAACACTTTAATGATGTAAAATAATATTTCAAGTAGTAATTAGTTTAATTGAATTTAATCAATTATCCAATTTATTGCAATTTTCTATTTAATTTAAAATTATGTCAAGATACCGCGGCCCCAGATTAAGGGTTACGCGTCGCTTGGGAGAACTACCAGGTCTCACCAGGAAAGCTTCAAAGAAGTCTAATCCTCCAGGTCAGCACGGCCAAGCCCGTCGCAAGCGATCAGAATATGCAATTCGTCTAGAAGAAAAGCAGAAACTTAGGTTTAATTATGGAGTTTCTGAAAAACAACTAGTACGTTATGTAAAAAAAGCTAGAGCTCAAGAAGGATCTACAGGTACTAACCTACTAAGACTTTTAGAAAACAGACTTGATAATGTTTGTTTTAGATTAGGTTTTGGAGGTACCATTCCAGGCTCAAGACAATTAGTAAATCATGGGCATGTAACCGTTAATGGGAATGTTCTTGATATTGCTGGTTATCAATGCAAATCAGGCGATGTAATCGGAATTAAAGAAAACAAAGCAAGCAAAAAACTTGTAGAAGGTAATATAGAATTCCCTGGCTTAGCAAATGTCCCGCCTCATCTTGATTTAGACAAGCCTAAATTAACGGGAAAAATAAATGGGAAATGCGATAGAGAGTGGGTGGCACTTGAAATTAACGAACTACTAGTTGTTGAATATTATTCAAGAAAAGTTTAATACTACTTTTCTTTGGATTATTAAATCTCTCATTTTTTAAAAGAGAGATTTAATTTAATTCTTATTTTTAAAAATAATGGGAAATAAGGAAAATAATATAAAAAAGCCAGGTTTTAAGACCTTATCTATTCACCATGGGGAAACATTTGCTGAAGAAACTGGATGCGTTATGCCTCCTATTTTTTCTACATCTACTTTCAAACATGGAAATAAAGATAATTTCGACTACACCAGATCAGGCAATCCAAACTTTAGAATTCTAGAAAACATCCTTAAATCAATAGAAGATTCTAAATACTGTACAGTTTTTGGATCTGGAATTAGCGCGGTAACTGCAATTTCATCAACACTAAAATCAGGTGACAAGATACTCTGCGAGTCAAATCTCTATGGTTGTACAGTGAGGATGTTCGAAAAAGTTTTCAAGAAATTTGGACTAGAAGTTTTATACACAGATTTTACAAACGAAAATAATATCAAAAAGATTTCCAACTTCGAGCCAACCATGATATGGATAGAAAGTCCAACTAATCCACTTTTGAAGGTACTCGATATTAAGGCAATTTGTGATGAGGCGAATAAACTCGAAATACCAGTAGTTGTAGACAACACATTTTCTACAGCGCTTATTCAAAAACCATTGGACCTTGGTGCATCACTATCGGTTGTAAGCACCACAAAATTCATTAATGGACATAGTGACGCACTTGGCGGAGCAGTACTGACAAATAATGAGGAATGGAATAGTAAGATGCTTTTCTCTCAAAAAGCTCTCGGGCTTCAACCATCTCCTTTTGATAGTTGGCTTATTACGAGAGGAGTAAAAACTCTTCCTTTAAGAATCGAACAACAAACTAAAAGTGCAGAATTTATTTCTGAAGAATTAGGTAATCATAAAATTATTAATAAAGTAATTTACCCTTTCAATCAAGAACATCCGCAATTTAATTTAGCAAAATCTCAAATGAAATCTGGAGGTTCAATGATCACCCTAAAATTAAATTTAAATAAAGAGGATACTTTTAAATTTTGCAAATCTCTCAAATATTTCTCTCTAGCAGAAAGCCTTGG
>CACAQQ010000037.1 GCA_902534675.1 uncultured Prochlorococcus sp. | reverse complement strand
TAATTTTAAGAGGTTTGATTTCCCAGGATAAAGTATTTTCTAGATTATTTTTTCCTATAAAGTTTCCTGTAATTACAGAGGTTAAATTAGATTTAGAAGAAGATACTAATGTTAAATATCTTTCGTCTATTAATCCTTTTCCGCTTGGATCAAAACCTCTCCAACCAGCACCTGGAATGTATAACTCAGCCCAAGCATGTAAATCTAACTCAGAGGGCAATGGATCTTCAAAATGATAACCACTTACAAATCTACTTGGGATACCAATAGACCTACAAGCTTCAACCATGAGCATTGCTAAATCTCTGCATGAACCTATACGTTCTTTAAGTGTTCTGCTCGCTGGCCATGCAGGACCTGTATGTCTTTTTGTATATTTAACCCGATCTTGAATAATCTCTATAAGTTGGTAAGTAAATGATAATGCGTTATTAAAACTTCCTGCTAATGCTTCTTGGGCAAGTTCTACGGCAGAGGGATCGTGCTGTCCATTTGGCATCCATCCCTCTAATGCCCCTTGTAAATCTCTGTTTATGATACTTCTGCAAAAAGGTAATGTTAGATCTCTATTTTTTACCCCATCAATAATATTTGGATGTTTAATGGTCTCAACTTCGCTTATTGATTCAATAATTAAATTATCTGTTGCTCCATTGAATCTAATTCGATTAATCTCTTCGCCACTTGCAGCAAGTAATGGATAAATAATTTCTGGTTCTGGGGTTATTTTTAATTCAAAATTCTTCAGCTTTTGGAATCCATTTGACCTTGGCTTTATACACAATCTATGCTCGCCTAATTGAACAGGTTCTTCATATTTATATTCAAGTTTGTGAAGGTATTTAATTCTCATTAAAAAACTTATTAATTGATAAAGTATTTTTCTTGAATGAGATCATTTAATTTATTCAAATCAATTTGCAATGAATCGATTGCCTCATGTAAACCATCATTAATTATATCTTCAATTCTGATATAACTCCACTTTGCTTTGAGCAAGCCTCTCATGCATTCTAATTCGGAAGGATTTTCAGGAGGAGGAGAGGTATCTATCATCTTAAGAGTATTGCTTATCCCATCAAGACAGTATCTTATTGATCTAGGGAAAATTGGATCCAGTAAAAGGAATCTTGCAACTGATTCAGGCTTAATAGAATTTTGCTCTGCTTTCCTAAACATTTGATAAGCTCCAGCGGAACGTAAAAGAGCGATCCATTGCAACTCATCAAGAACACCTCCAAGTTCATCTAGGCTGGGGAGAAGTAAATAATATTTAACATCTAAAATTCTCGATGTTTTATCAGCTCTCTCAACTAATCTTCCAAGAATGCTAAATCTCCAAGCAAGGTCTTTGCTTAAAGTCGCATCTGTAATTCCATAAAAAAGCTGACATGCTCTCCTTATTTCACTTAATTGTTCTTGTCTTGGCTTATTCCATATTGCTTCTCCTTCTTGCATATTCCAATATAAAATATTAATTTGCTCCCACATTTCTGTTGTCAACACGTCTCTTATTTGTCGTGCGTTTTCTCTAGCTAATTGAATACAAGAAATTATGCTGTTTGGATTTAAACGATCTCTTATTAAAAAATTTATAACGTCATCAGGCTTTTTTTCTGGGAATCTTTTGTCAAAAGATTCTCTGTCGCTTGAAGCATCAATTAACGGGAGCCAAGGTTCTGCACTTCCTGGTGGACAATCTAATGACATTGCTTCACTTACTTCCACAAAACGAGATATATTTTCTGCTCGTTCTAAATAACGATTGATCCAATAAAGAGATTCTGCTACACGACTTAAAAGCATATTATTTACCTACAACCCATGTATCTTTGCATCCTCCACCTTGAGAAGAGTTTACAACTAATGATCCTTTTTTTAATGCTACCCTCGTAAGCCCACCTGGACTAACCCATGAATCTTTTCCTCTCAAGATATATGGTCTTAAATCAACATGGCATGGATATAGTTCTCCATCACATAACGATGGTACAGTAGATAATTCTAATGTTGGTTGTGCTACGAAATTTCTAGGATTTTTTCTAATTTTATTAGCAAATTCCTCTATTTCACTGCTTGTTGAGTGAGGCCCAATTAACATTCCATATCCACCAGCTTCAGCGACAGACTTAACAACAAGTTTTGGTAAATTTTCTAGAACGTATTCCCGATCCTTTTCGTAATGACAAATATATGTTTCTACATTTTTAATAATAATTTCTTCATCAAGATAATATTTAATCATTTTTGGAACAAAAGAATAAATCATTTTGTCATCTGCTATTCCAGTCCCAGGTGCATTTGCTAAAGCAACATGACCTGCCTTGAAAACATCAAGTAATCCGCTAACACCAAGGCAGGAATCTTTTCTAAAATTAAGAGGATCTAAAAAATCATCATCAATTCGTCTGTAAATGACATCTACCCTCTTTAAACCGGAGGTAGTTTTTAAATATACATAATTATCATTACAAATTAAGTCATGACCCTGTACTAATTGGATGCCCATTTCCTGCGCTAAATAACTATGTTCAAAATATGCACTATTAAAAATTCCAGGAGTTAGTAGAACTATTTTGGGAGTGTCTGTCCAAACAGCAAGTTCTTGAAGAGTTTTTAAAAGATATGATGGATATTCATCAATTGGTTTTACTATTCTTCCAGAAAAAAGATTAGGGAAAATATTTTTCATAACTAATCTATTTTCTAAAAAATAAGCAACCCCAGAAGGACACCTTAAATTATCTTCTAAAACATGCCAATCTCCTTTTCTGTCCCTTATTAAATCAAGTCCCGAAATTTGACACCATTTATTTAGTGGAGGTTTGAAACCTATCATTTGAGGTCTCCAACCTTCTGAACTCTCGATTAACTCACTTGGAATTATTCCATCATTAATTATTTTTTGAGAATTATAAATATCGTCTAGGAATAAATCAATTGCCTCAAGCCTTTGTTTTAGGCCTTTTTCTAATGTTACCCAATCATCTTTACTTATTATTCTTGGCAGTGGATCAAAAGGTAATATTCTCTCAGTACCTTTTAAACCAGTATCGTTTAATCTGAAAGTGGCACCATGTCTTAATAATAATTTTTTTGCG
>CACAQQ010000036.1 GCA_902534675.1 uncultured Prochlorococcus sp. | reverse complement strand
GTAGAGTTGCGATCGATGCTCCTGTTACAGCAAGTACGTCAGCAGGTACCCTCTCATCCAGAGATAGGCAGGAAGCAACTATCTGTATTTCATCTCTCATCCATGAAGGGAAAAGAGGTCTCATTGGTCTATCTATCAATCTTGAGACTAAAGTTGCTCTTTCAGGGGGACGACCCTCCCTTCTCATGAAACCACCAGGAATTCTTCCGGCAGCATAAAGTTTTTCCTCGTAATCACATATTAGAGGTAAAAAGTCTGCAACATCTTTCTTTGTAGTTTTTGTCGCTGTAACTAATAATGATGTGTCTCCACACTCAATCATTACTGATCCATTAGCTTGAGGAGCATATAGTCCTGTAGTTAGTCGTATCTCTCGTCCGTCAAACGTGATCGACTTATTTTGTCCTTCCACTTTTTAAATTATAAATCTATACATAATTTATTCTTACATTTTATAGGGACATATTGAGTGAATTATTTAAATAAGCTGTAATTATTATAAAAATAAAGAATAAATTTAAGTTGAATTGTTGAATAATTAATTAATTTCCTTAAATTTATTCAAAATAATGAGTTACTTTAAAAAAGTTTTTTTACCAACTAGACTTTACAACCCCTGGGAGTTCACCATTGTGAGCTCTTTTCCTTAATTGATTTCTACATAAGCCAAAATCTCTATAAACTCCTCTTGGTTTCCCCGTGGCCCAGCACCTATTCCTTACTCGGGTTGGAGCAGAGTTTCTTGGAAGACTCTGAATTTTTCTATGAATTTCTAATCTTTGCATTGGGTCTTTAGCAGCATTAAACTCATCTAATAAAGATTTTCTTTTTGCAGCGTATTTTTTTACGAGTTTCTTGCGCTTTACCTCTCTAGCAATCATTGACTTTTTCGCCATCGAAAAAATAAAAGTAAATTTTGTTTATTCTAACAGCATGAATAGCAAATTCCGAAATTAAATTACTGATTTAATAATCTTTGTACGATTAATAGTTGACTTGTATCCCTAATGATAAGTAGCACACTTAATCCAACTAAAAGAATAAAACTTGATTGCGTAACTGCCATTTGTACTTTAACTGGGACTGGCTTCCCTCTAAATCCTTCAATTAAAGTAAAAACAAGTTGCCCTCCATCTAAAAGAGGTAAAGGTAAAGAATTGAGAACTGCTAAATTAATGGAAATTAAGGCTGCGAATAATAATATCCCTGTACCTCCTTGCTCTGAAAGTTGAGCACCAATTTCAACAATTTTGACTGGCCCACTTAATTGTTGTGCTGTTGAGGCAAAGTTTGTTATTAATCCCTTATAACCTTGAATTGTTTTTACTAAAAGTGATAAAAACTCGTTGTTAGTGTATTTAAAAAGTTCGTAAATATTTTTTGTTTTTTTTGTTTCTTTACTAATATTCGGTTGTAATTGGGCTCCTATTGTACCTTTGCCATCAACATTTTTAGGAATTAAAGTTATTTCTTTAAAAATTCCATCTCTATCAATTTCTAATAAAATTTTTCTATCTGATGAGGTTTGAATTTCTTTTACTAAAGTGGAGACGGCTTGATTCCCAACTCCTAAAGTATTACTTTCGACTTTTAAGATTTTATCTCCCGCTTCTAAACCGGCAAGAGATGCTGCCTTATCAGGCTGTGTTGCCAAAACTAAGATTCCTGGTTCTGGATCAAAAGGAATTCCAACTGTAGTTACATTTAAAATTAAGATGGTATAAGCAAGTATTAAATTAGCTATTACTCCTGCGGAGATTACAGTAACTTTCTGAATTAATGGTCTATTTTTTAAAAGATTTGGGTCTTTAGGATCAATATTATTTAACTCTTCATCAGGGAATGAAACAAAACCTCCTAAAGGAAATGCTCTAAATGAATAAGTAATATTTTTATATTTTTTTTGAATTATTGAAGGTCCAAATCCAATAGAAAATCCATCAACATATATACCTTGGAGTATTGCAGCAAGAAAATGCCCCATTTCATGAAAAAAAATGAGAAATCCTAAGACTGTTATCGAAGTTAAAACGTTCATCTTTTTATATTAAGCTTTTTTAATAAAATTTGATCCATAATATGGAATCAGAGCATCTGGGATTTTAACGCTCCCATCAGTTTGTTGCCCATTCTCAAGAATGGCAGCCATTGTTCTTCCAATCGCAAGTCCACTACCATTTAATGTATGTACATATTGATTTTTTTTATCAATTTTTGTTCTTATTGATGATCTGCGTGCCTGAAAGTCCAGGCAATTACTGCAACTTGAAATTTCTCTATAACATTTACTACTTGGCAGCCAGACTTCGAGATCAAAAGTTCTACTAGAGGAGAATCCTAAGTCTCCTGTACAAATATCAACTAATCTATAAGGTAGATTAAGTTTTTTTAGAATACTTTCCGCATCAGCAGTAATATTTTGATGAGCTTCTATTGATTTACTTGGATCGCTAAAACAATACAATTCAACTTTATTAAATTGATGAAGTCTTATTAACCCTTTAGTATCCCTCCCATAACTTCCTGCTTCTCTCCTGAAACAAGGGCTATAAGCAACATACTTAATAGGTAGTAACTTGGAACTAATGATCTCATTTTTATGAAAAGCAGTTAAGGGAACTTCGGCTGTTGGAGAAAGCCATAAATCATCGTTAGAACACTTAAAACTTTCATTCGAAAATTTTGGTAACTGGCCAGATCCTTGAAGGCTTTCTGAATTTACTAAGGCTGGAGGTATTAACTCTAAATAACCATTTTTTGTATGTGTATCAAGCATAAAATTGATCAATGCTCTCTCTAATCTGGCACCGTTGCCAATAAGGGTAATAAAACGACTTTTGGATATTTTTGTTGACTTTATAGAGTCAAACAGATTAAGACTTTCACCAATTTCCCAGTGCGATTTTAGATTTTCTTTTTTGAAATGATCTCCCCAAGTCTTAATTTGGACATTAAAACTTTCATCTTTTCCGATAGGTGCATCTTTAGAAGGAAAATTTGGAAGACTTGAGATCTCATAACGTATTTGGTTATCTAAAACTCTTTTTCTATCTTCAAGCTCAGAAATTTTGGTTCTAAATATGTTTCCTTTATTCTTTAATTCATTT
>CACAQQ010000035.1 GCA_902534675.1 uncultured Prochlorococcus sp. | reverse complement strand
TTTTTCCCACTCATCAACATGTATTGCATGTATTGGCAAATTTTCAAGACCATCAGCTTCAAAACCTAGATGTATATGAAGGAAAGAATCACATTTATTAGGGTTCAAAACTTTTGTATTCCATTTTTTTGAAATTTCATTTGGAATTAACTTTTTTAAATTCCAAACATCAGTATTCGTGACAACAGATTCACAACTATAACTAGAACCATTATTCAGAGTTATACCTGTGGCTAAATTTTTATTGAAGTTAATTGTCTTTACTCTCGAAGAAAGAATTAATTCTCCTCCATTTTTTTTAAATCCATTAATTAAAGCTTTTACGATAGATTCACTACCTCCTTTGGGGTATTCAAGGTATGAATTTGGTTCAAACCATTCGTTAAATAAAGTAGCCATCGCAGCTGTATTTGTATCATGCATTGACATGCCACTTATCAAAAAGCTCAATAAATCAACCCAATTCCTCAGAAAAGGATCCTCTAGATGATTATTTACTAAATTCCCAAAGCCTTTATTAATTTTTGGTATTTGATTGATATTAGGTAAAAATTTTGAGGTTAAATTTATTAAATCTAAGAAATTTATTGATTCGGGAGAAAATGAGAGTAAAGGTATTTCATTTATTATTTGGCTAAGAGGTTTTATTCCGGAAATAAATGATTCCCATTCTTTAACAGATTTCTCACCTCTTAAAGTTTTAATAGTATGTTTAAAAGGTTCTTCGCCCACATCAAGATTAAAATTGCCTTCTGGGACAATTACTTGCCAACCTTTGTATTGAAATAGTTCAACTTCTTCATCAAGTAATTTAAGAATTTGCCCTAGGGGATTAGTTGTCGGCCATTTACCTATTCCACTCCACAATGAAGGACCTGATTCGAAAATGTAACCATTTCTTCTGAAACTGTGGGCAACACCTCCTGGCTGGCTATGAGCTTCGCATATAAGTACTTTTTTGCCTGATAAAGCTAGAATTGAACCGCAACATAATCCTCCTATTCCACTACCTACTATTACAACGTCGTACTTTTCCATTAAATATTTACTTTACTCTTCTAGCAAAACTAATTAGTTTTAGACAAATGTATTAGTTGAAGTTGTAATACTTAGTACAACGGCTAGGAAAAATATGTAAGGGACTGCTTTTAGAGGGATGTATCCTTGGCTTTTAGAAATAAAATCCATTGACTTAGTTACTTAATGTAAATATAATAACGAGATATTGTTCCTTATGTGTGCCATAAAATTAATTTTTTGGAAATATTTTGAAATAAAGAAATCTTTTTGGAGATATTTTTAACTAAGAACATTTTTTATAGAGTTATCTTAGTATTTGATTCTTAGATTAAAGTCTATTATGAAACAATTTCCTGATATTAATGAGATAAAACTTTTAGAAAAAAATTCTCAAAAAAACGGTAGCGGAATTTTGTATGAGGAATTGTTAGGAATATGGAAGTTTAAGTATGTATGGGGAAAGGAGTCAGATGAAATCAAAAATATACCCAGTTCTATTCTCCAAGTATTGTCGGCAAGACTCGAATTAAAAAGTAAAAATAAAGAGGATCAAATAAATTATGAAATAAAAAATTCAATTAATTTCGGATTATTAAATATTACTTTTATAGGCAGTGCAGAATTAAAAGGGCTTAGACCTTTATTGGCTTTTTATTTTGAAAAATTGAAAATTAGTATTAGTAGTTTTCCAGTATTTAATAAGGAATTAAAAAAACCAGAAGAAAAAAAAATGCCTTTTTTCTCTCTTGTAGGAATTAGCACTAAAGATAATTGGTTATGTGCTCGAGGAAGGGGCGGAGGGCTTGCAATATGGGTTAAGTCTTAATTTAGTGATATTCTCCTGGATGATCTACCTTTCTTACGGTAACTTTATCAACTTTTTGTCCATTAAATCTTAAGAGATCATCTCCGGAAAAGTCATAACCTAAGCGTTGACCAATTAGGGCTACATCATCCGCTGTAGAGGATGATGTAACCTGCTTTTTTAAGTCTTCATCAGATTGCATCTTGATTAAAAATTTTCTTATTTCAGAAAAACTCATTACTAGAATTTGATTGATTTATGTAAAAGAAATTTATAAAATCTTTTTCTTAGTAAGAACAAGATAAATAGATAATCATTATACTATTTTTATGACTTACTTATTCCTCTATGTAGTTGGCATAATTTTAATATGGTGGATATATCGTGTTGGTTGGCTTGAGGCGCTCAAAACAGTAGTTAAAGTTATAGTCCCCTCAGCGCTTATTATTTTATTTAACATAAAAGCAGGAAGATTACTTTTTAAAAGTCCTGTAGTCGGATTATTAAGCGCTTTGCCTACCTCTATTTTTATTTTTAGAGGTTCATTGCCTTTAGTTAGTTATATAAATAACTGGATTGAAAATAAAATAAATAAGTATGATGATTCGGAAGTTATAGATACTGATTCTGTGCCTTTAGATGATTAATTTAATTTAATTTAATTCAATCAAAGCCAAGAAATAATTCTTTGTGTACAACAAGAACATCAAATAAAGTTGTTCCATGAATAGGACTTAATGGGATTTTGTCTATATTTAATGCTTCTGCACAAATTAAATGAGCATCCCATTTTGTATTGTGATCACTTATTTCAATTGACCACTCAATTACTTTTTTGAAATGATCTGGCATCTCCGAACCAATTTTTCTGCAAATTTGACATAGAACTGACAAAAGAGGAGGTTTTGATGGCCTTTTTAAATCTTTAATAAGACTAGGTTGTGTAAAAACACTTGTATAGCGGATGTAGTCTATTAATTCATATTCTTCTTTAGTAAGAGCTGCTTTATCTAATGCTCTTTCAAATTCGTCTATGGGGGTTATGGGCCTATCCAAGATATTATTTTTTGCTGTTTTCTGAATCTATTTTTTCTTGATTAATTTCGTTGGTTTGATTGCTTTCTATAGATTTAGGAGATTTATCTTTATCTTCTTCGTTCATAACTTGATCGATTTCATTTTGAAATTCATTCGACGCTTTTTTAAGACTTTTCAAAGTTTTACCAAGCTGTTTTCCTAATTCAGGAAGCTTTTTGGGACCAAAAATTAAAAGAGCTAAGATAAGTATTACAGTAACTTCAGGCAAACCTACTCCAAAAATATTCATAGCTGATAACTATTTAATTAATTATGAAATCTAAT
>CACAQQ010000034.1 GCA_902534675.1 uncultured Prochlorococcus sp. | reverse complement strand
TCAATGTTTCCCTACCCTTCAGGTAATCTTCATATGGGACATGTTAGGAATTATGTTATTACAGACTTAATAGCTCGATTCCAAAGGTTTAAGGGTAAATCTGTCTTACATCCAATGGGTTGGGACGCTTTTGGTTTGCCTGCTGAAAATGCTGCGATTGAAAGAGGAATTAGTCCAAGTATCTGGACTAAAAAAAATATTTCTCATATGAAGTCACAATTAAAGCTTTTGGGACTATCAGTTGATTGGGATAGGGAATTTGCAACATGTGATGAAAATTATTATATTTGGACTCAATATCTATTTTTAGAGTTATACAAGGCAGGTCTTGTATATCAAAAGGAATCAGAAGTTAATTGGGATCCTATAGATAATACAGTCCTAGCGAATGAACAAGTTGACTCAGAGGGTAAATCTTGGAGATCTGGGGCAGTAGTTGAAAAAAAATTATTAAAGCAATGGTTTTTAAGAATTACTAATTATGCGGATGAGTTATTGAAGGATTTAGAAAAATTAGATAACTGGCCAGAAAGAGTAAAAATAATGCAAGATAATTGGATTGGAAAGTCAATTGGTGCAAATATTAATTTCAATATCAATACCAATCCAGAAAAGAAAATAACTGTATTTACAACAAGGCCAGATACTTTATTTGGAGTTACTTATTTAGCAATTTCTGTTAATCATTCATTAATTAAAAAAATTACTGATCAAGAAACCATACAAGATATAGAAAATCTTAAACATTATTTGAAAAATAATAAAAATAATGAACTTGAAAAAATTGGAATAAAAACTAGCTTAATAGCTATAAATCCAGTTAATTCTGAACCTATACCTATTTGGGTGGCTAGTTATGTTCTTGATGAATACGGTACAGGTGCTGTTATGGGTGTACCTGCTCATGATTTAAGGGATTTTGAGTTTGCTAAGAAAAACAACATAGATATTAAACAGGTAATAGTAAAGGATAAAAGTGAACAAAGTAATGAGCTTGATAATGCTTATGTAGAAAATGGATATCTAATTAATTCAAATGAATACAATGGTATAGCAAATACTATTGCTAAATTAAAAATTGCAGAGAAGGGAGTTAAAAATGGATGGGCCGAAAATAATATTCAATATCGTTTAAGAGATTGGTTAATATCTAGACAAAGATATTGGGGATGTCCCATACCCATCATTAATTGCGCAAAATGTGGATCTGTTCCTGTAAACCAATCGGAATTACCTGTTTCATTACCAAAAGATATAGAAATCTCGGCTAATAAGATTAATGCTTTAGGTGATAATAATAATTGGATAAATACAACATGTCCAAAATGTGGAATAGCGGCAAGAAAAGAAACTGATACTATGGACACTTTCATGTGTTCATCTTGGTATTTTTTAAGATATCCATCATCAAAATGTTCAACTAAGCCATTTGAAAAAAGTGAAATTAATAAGTGGTTGCCTGTAGATCAATATGTTGGAGGAGTAGAGCATGCAATATTGCATTTGCTATATGCAAGATTTTTCACTAAAGCTTTGCGAGATAATGAACTATTTGAAATTGATGAACCATTCAAAAAACTATTAACACAAGGAATGGTTCAAGCCGCAGCCTATAAAAACAATCAAACTGGTAAATATGTTTCTCCTTCCGATATTACTGACCTATCAAATCCTAAAGATCCAACTGACAATTCTAAACTCGAAGTTCTTTTCGAAAAGATGTCAAAGTCAAAATATAATGGAATAGACCCTGAATCAGTAATTAAAAAATATGGAGCAGATACAGCAAGAATGTTTATATTATTTAAAGCACCGCCAGAAAAAGATTTGGAATGGGGAGATGCAGATGTTGAAGGACAATTTAGATTTTTAAGCAGGGTATGGAAGCTTTATATAAATTGTGCAAAAGATATAAATAGTAAAAGTAATTCATATGCAGATAAAGAAAAATTTTTAATAAAGTCAATGAATATTGCTATAAAAGAAATCTCAAATGACATATTAAATAACCAATTTAATACTGCGATTTCAGAACTAATGAAGTTTTATAATTCATTATCAAATTCCATTAATGAAGTAAACAATAATTTAAAAAAAGAGGCATTAAAAGCATTTTGCATTTTGTTAGCACCTTTTGCACCTCATATTGCAGAAGAAATATGGCATCTTATAGGTTTTAAAAATTCTGTGCATTTAGAACACTGGCCTTCCTTTAATGCCGAAGCACTAAAGGAAGATTATTATGAACTAGTGATACAAGTAAATGGAAAAGTGAGAGACAAAGTAAATACTAATAATGATATGAATGAAGATCAAATTAAAGAATTGACTCTTAAAAGACCCAACATATTAAAATGGACAGAAGATAAGGAAATAAGAAAAATAATTATTGTTAAAGGGAAAATTATTAATATTGTTGTTTAAGAATTTGTTTTTTGAATGACTAATGAATTTGGATTTGACCAATCGCCCCTAACTAAATAATCATCATTACCGAAACACATTTCACGTAGTATAAAAAATATAGGTTCGCTTAGTGAATTATCAAATAATGATGTTATTTCATTTATAGAATATTCTCCTCCTTCGTCTAATAAATTACTTACTTTTTGTTGATACTCAATAATATTTGCGGCTGCTTTCTTCCCAGCTTCAACTCCAGGTTGATCATATGCATTTATATTTACCAATTCAGCGTAGAAGGATACAGCTCTCTCAAATAAAGCGATTAAGGCACCTAGTGAAAAACAATTTAATTTTTCTAACGTTATGGTGATACTTTGTCTGTTTTCACTAGAGAGTGCTGATCTGGTTCCTTGCAAAAAACCAGAAAGATATTCTTTAGGATTCTCTTTTTCATCAAAAATATTAGTAGATGGAGAATCTAATAATTCAATAAAAATACAAAAGAAATTATCAATACCATCTCTCAGTTGCTGAACATAAGCATGTTGATCTGTAGATCCTTTATTACCAAAAACGGAAATACCTTGATTAACTACTTCACCATTCCTATTAAATTTCTTGCCTAATGATTCCATTACTAGTTGCTGGAGATATTTACTAAATACCTGTAATCTATCTCTATAAGGTAATAAGACCATATCTCTCTTTCCAAGGCCATCCCCAGTTAAATACCATGCAGATGATAATAATGCTGCGGGATTATTTTTAAAATCACTTATACGTGTGGCCTCATCCATTAACGATGCACCTCTAATAAATTCAAATATATTTTCATTAATAAGAGCTATTGGAAGTAATCCCACAGAGCTTGTAATACTTGTTCTTCCTCCAACCCAATCTTGTAAATTAAATATTTTTAACCAATTTTCAGAAGTGGCTTTATTAAATAACTTACTATCTTTCATAGTTATAGCAATAGCATTAGAATTCCATTCAAGATCATTATTTTCGCAATGACTTTTAATAATTTCCATAGCAATTCTAGGTTCAGGTGTACCGCCTGATTTGCTTACCACTACAAATAATGTTGTGGATAATTTTTCAGATAACTCTTCTAACTTTTCGCTAATTAAAAAAGGATCAACATTATCTATATAAGAAAAATTTAAGCCTTTAGAGCACTTCTGCAGTGATTCTGTAATAAGTAACGGTCCTAAACCACTTCCGCCAATACCTATCCATAGAACATCAGTATAGTTCTGATTATTCTTATTTTTAATATCTCCATTTAAAATTTGTTTTCCAAATTCAGAGATTGCATTAATATCTGTGCTAATTTCCTCTCCTATTTTTGATGAGGGCGCAATTGATGGATTTCTAAGCCAATAATGTCCAACTTGTCTATTTTCGTCGATATTTGAGATTGCTC
>CACAQQ010000033.1 GCA_902534675.1 uncultured Prochlorococcus sp. | reverse complement strand
GATAAAACAGATAAAGCTGTTGAGGCTGTTGAGCCAGGAATGTTGCATCATACTTTTGATCAGGATCCAGAAAATCCTCTCGTCTTTGTATGGTCTGAGGCCTATAAAAATGATGAAGCTTTTATCGCTCACTTGGCTAATCCAGCGATAGGTGAATATTTACAAGAACATCCAAAACTTGCGGATGATTTTACTGTTGAAGTATATGGAACAGTTGGAGATAAGTGTCTTGAAGTTATGAAAGGAACCGGAGTGCCATTTAAGGTTTTTCAGTCAAAATTAGGCTATAGCAGACTTTAAACTAAGCAATTTTGACAATCGATCTTACACAGAGGGATAAAACCCTCTTTGTTTTATGGGAAAATTTTCTTCATAAGAAATAGAAAGTCAATACAATTTGATCAAAATGCTTTTAGCTGAACTTGAAAAGTATAAAGATGCCATTGATGTAATTAAAAAAGATATTGCTTATATGCCTATGGAGCTTAGGAAAAAACTTGAAGAAGAAAATATTACCTCCTAAATAAAACACTTAATTGAAGAAAAAATAATCAAGATCTGCTTCTCTTTTTGGAAAACTCTGATTTCCCTTTATTTGATCTATATTGGAATTATTTTGTTTTTTATTGTACATTTTTTTATTAGCCGGAATTAAATTATATTCTTTATTTCTGAGAGAATAATCTGGTAGAAACTTACTAATAAATCTATTTATAACTTTATTAGAAATTGAAAAATTCAAACAAATGAAACCCTTACTATTCCCACTGCTATTTGCCCTTTCCTATTGGCAAGAAAAAGCCAAAGCTGAAGAAGAAAGAGAAGCCTACTTAACCGCCTTTAAAGAAAAGACTGAAGCATTTGAGAGCTACTTTTCTGAGGTAATTTTGAATCTCTCTAAAATGCTTACTTAATTTTCTTTAATTGTTGTCAAAAAAATGTTTAAATTTAACTAATATATAATTTAATTGCTGTTTTAAAATATTTGGGTAAATTAAATTATTTCCAGTTCCCTGAGAATTGTGACCGCCAAACTTTTGAGATGGCTGCGTCATTTTCAAGGCTATTAATAGGTCTTATTTTAATACATCGTCATATTGATTTATTATTTAGTTCTCCAATTGATACTCTTCAAACGGTAAAAGTAAGTCTTGCTCTAATAACATCATTCTTCGTTTTATTTGGAATTTTTACTCCCTTAACTTTACCTTTCTTGGTCTTAATCGACACATTTATATTATGGAATTTAGGAAGCAGAATGATATTTTTAACTTCATTTACTATCTGGCTAGGTAACGGATGGATGTATTTTTCTTTAGATAGTTATTTTTATAATAATTATTCTTTTTATAGGAAATTAATCAATATTGCTAATCAAATAACGTACAGGATATCTTCTATAAGATTACTTGTGCTGTATGTCTGGGGGGGCATGTGCTTTACATCAGCCACCTACCATCTAGTAGATAAATCTTGGGTAAATGGAACAGCGATTGCACATCTATTAAAAACGCCTTACTACAACGATTACTACAATATCTTTTACGAAATAAATGATTATGTACTTCTTTTATTCTCGAAGATTGTTGGATATTTGATGATAGCCTGGGAAGGCTTTCTATGGATATTCCCTGGAGTTAAATCCCTCAGGAGAATTACTTTTATATGGGGACTTCTCTTTTTTCTATCGTCAATATTATTTATAAACCTCTCTTATTTACCTTATACTGAAATGGTTTTTTGGATATTACTATATTCTCCGAATTCTTTTGCATCAGTACTCAAATATAGCTTTATTGATTCTTATAATCTTATTCCAATCAATAAAAAATATATAAATACTGTTATTAATTTTTTTCGAGCATTTATTCGTTTTAATATTATATGTTCCTTTTTAGTGTTTAATATTGGAAATACATTTAGATTGTTTGTGAAAAATGATTATATAGTTAGTAATATTAATCTTGTTCTTAAAAATAAATACTATAGGAAGTGGAATTTAGCTTGGGGTCAAGCACCTTTAGATGATTTCAATGAAGGCGATCTTATTAGTTCTAGATTTTCAATTGTATCTTGCAGATTAATGGAAAATAACAAATTTCAACTTGTCCCATGGCAAGATATGAATGGAGGTAGACTTTCTTATCTAAATAATGATGAATTCTATATAAAGAATAGCTTGCAATTTCAAAGAAATACTATGCGTTTAAATTGGGATTTAGAGATTGATAGAGAAAAAATTGTTAATCACTTTAATAATTTGTCATTAAAAATTGCAACTTTTGATTTTCATGTAAAGAAAAAATTAAATGTTGTGGGCTATGAGTTTTTCCTGATTGAACATTTCCCTGTTTTTACGGATCAATCTATGACGGGTTGGACATTGGGTGAGGATAGTAGGATGCGGAAAAAAATATATATAAATAGTACATCCATTGAAAACTATAATGGTATTCCAAGAATAGACATTCCCCCGGGACATTTAAATACTTATAAAAGATCTAAATTAACAAGAGAATTTATCTGCGAAAGATCATAATGGATATGATTAAAAAAATTTTAGGTGGAGTATCATCTCTAAGATAAATATCTCTGAGGAATAAATTTTCTAATTTTCCTTATGTGGTCTGACAAGCTACGTTAACTTATCCTTATTTTCTCTTCTGAGTAGAGACTCACAACCACGTTTCCAGTACTCGATTAGTTTCAGGCTCTCAACCATCACTGCTCTTTTTCTGACCACAGGCCGAACTGGATAGAGATTCTTCTAGGGGAAGATTAAGTCCATGACAGACTTAACTGACTTAATACTACATATATATATTTAGAAAACAACTGTATTATTTGAGGGAACTTTAAAAAGCTAGTGATACCAATAACCCATTTGAGGGAAATATGAGGGAACGCTTTTTTGAGGGAAAATTATTATTAGCTGAGACTTACTGCTATAACTGAATCGGGGCGACAGGATTCGAACCTGCGACCTAGTGCTCCCAAAGCACTGGGCGTTATTTTTAAGAAAACCTTGAGACTTAAGTTATAGCCTAGACTAACTATAGATGGTGGAACGAGTTTGAGACAGCTTATTGCTAAATCTTCGAAGATTATGCAATATGTTTATAGAACTTAGAGCCCTCTCTAGAGCCCCCTTTTCACTAAAGATAAATTAATAAATTATATTTCTCTGAATTAGTAAGTTTGAACTTTATAAGCAATTTATGTCGAAATATACCGCTTAGTTAATTTGTATACCCATTCATTTTTTGCAATATTATTAGATTTTGTCAAATTTCGAGAACAAGGTTTCTTGATTAAAATCTAATTTTCATTTGGTTAGAAATATACCTGCTGAGGTTAATTCCACCTACTCAGATTACGCCAAAAAGAATGTTTAAAAATAAGAATAAAAATGATAATCATTTTCATTATTAACTATAATTGAGTTAATCACTTTAAATTAAATTTTTGGTGATTCTCTTTCAATTATTTTTATTTTTTTCGTGTGAGGAAATTTATGAAGCTTTTCAAAAGCTTGCTTGTAACTCCTGCGACGCTAGGTTTACTAGCTCCTATGGCAGCTTCAGCAAGCGAAGTTACTATTAGTGATTTCGCTCCTGCAGAAGAACTTGCAATTACAAACAGCCGTGTAGACGGTTTAGAAGCAAGATTTAACAATCTTGAAGCTGGTTCATTCTCATCAACAACATCTGCATCTTTCTCTGTAGATATGGCAATCGGTTCTGTCGATGGCAACACAACTAGTGAAGCTATTACTACTGCTTACGGTTTCCAGATGGATCTATCAACATCATTCACTGGTGAAGATACTCTGGCTGTTGCTATTAAAGCTGGTCAAGGAGCTGGTTCATTAAGCGAGCTAGACCTTAACTCTGATGGAGACGGATTAATCATTGATGGTATTACTTATTCATTCCCA
>CACAQQ010000032.1 GCA_902534675.1 uncultured Prochlorococcus sp. | reverse complement strand
CACCAAATGGTTTTCTAACTCTTGAGGAAAAAGATTTACAAACTATATTACTAGGATTTAATCGAAATCTAATCAACTACCAATTACAAATAATTAATAACCTAAAAAATGAATTTAAGAAAAATAACTTTTCTGAAAAAATAGATAATATTGATCTTACTGATCCAAATAAACCAAAAATAAAAGTGTTCAAACCCTAATATTTGAAAATGGATTTTAAATAATTTTTTTTAATTACTGTAGTGTTGATAAGGGTTTAGCATTTAAAACAAAATATTTATTAAATAAATATTTTAAGGATTTTCCTCAACAAACTCCTACAGATGAGCTTAGTGAGTTCATAATGCACCCAACACTAGTAATAGATTCTAATTTAGAGATGAGCTTCGGTAACAATCCAAACTTTGATCAATCGAGAGAAATCCTTCCAAGCCAAAACGCCAAGATAGAAGTTATTGGCGTTGGAGGTGGTGGAAGTAATGCAGTCAACAGAATGATAAATAGTGATCTAGAGGGCGTATCATTTCGAGTGCTTAATACCGATGCACAAGCACTATTACAGTCGTCTGCAGAACGTAGAGTTCAACTTGGACAAAACCTAACTAGAGGTCTTGGTGCTGGAGGAAATCCCAGTATTGGACAAAAAGCTGCAGAAGAATCTAGGGACGAACTTCTACAAGCTTTAGAAGGATCTGATCTGGTGTTTATAGCAGCTGGAATGGGCGGAGGGACTGGCACAGGGGCCGCCCCAGTAGTTGCAGAAGTAGCTAAACAAAGTGGTGCTTTAACAGTAGGTATAGTAACTAAACCATTTTCTTTTGAAGGTAAAAGAAGGATGCGACAAGCAGAAGAAGGAATCGCAAGATTAGCTGAAAATGTAGATACTCTTATAGTTATTCCAAATGACCGTTTAAAAGATGTTATAGCAGGAGCACCTCTTCAAGAAGCATTTAGAAATGCTGATGATGTTTTAAGAATGGGAGTTAAAGGTATCAGTGACATTATTACTTGTCCAGGATTAGTTAATGTTGACTTCGCAGACGTTAGATCAGTTATGACAGAAGCAGGCACTGCTCTTCTTGGGATAGGTATTGGTTCAGGAAGATCGAGAGCATTAGAGGCAGCACAGGCAGCGATGAATAGTCCTTTGCTAGAAGCAGCAAGAATTGATGGAGCTAAAGGATGCGTTATAAATATTACAGGTGGCAAAGACATGACTTTAGAAGATATGACTTCAGCTTCTGAAATTATCTATGATGTGGTTGATCAAGAGGCAAATATTATTGTTGGTGCAGTTGTCGATGAAGCAATGGAAGGGGAAATACAAGTAACTGTAATTGCTACCGGATTCGAAACAAATCAACCCTTAAACCAACAAAGAATAAAAAATAGATTATCAAATCAACCCTTATATAATTTTTCCGAAAACAAAGAATCAGGTGCTAGTATTCCTGAGTTTTTGAGATTAAGGCAAAATAAAAAGGATATAGGTTAAAGGGTAAAATAGAGTGACTCGGTTATCTCGCCTGCCTCAAGCATCCCTTGTGGCTGCTACCTTCCGGTCCTGACCAGGTTTAGGCGTTAAAACCGCGAAAGGCCGAGTCAAAAACATATTAGCAATTCTTGATTCAAAAAGATACATGAATTAATTATGTTACCTTCAGACCTAGTTAATTATAAAAAAAAATCACGAAAAATCATTGCATTAACTGCATGGGACTCCATATCAGGATCTATTGCGGAACAAGCCAATGTTGATATCGTCCTTGTAGGAGATTCCTTGGCAATGGTCTGCTTAGGATACAAATCGACGTTGCCATTAACTTTAGAAAACATAATTTATCATACTAATGCTGTTTCAAGAGGATTTAAAAAGAAAATTGAGGATCAACCTTTGGTCGTTTCAGATATGCCTTTTCTGACTTACCAATGTGGAGAGGATAAAGCTGTTGAGTATGCCGGAAGAATCATTCAGAGCACTTATGCAAAAGCTGTAAAAGTAGAAGGAGCTGAACCGGAAATACAAAAAGTTATTTCTAGATTAGTAAGAATGGGAATCCCCGTTATGGGTCATATAGGTCTTACACCACAAAGCTATCTAAATATTGGATTAAAGAAACAAGGAGAAAGCTTAGAAAGCCAAGAAAAAATCAAGAAAGAGGCTTCTATTCTGGAAAAATTAGGATGTTTTTCAATAGTTCTTGAACATATTCCTGATTTACTTGCTCAAGAAATACAAAACTCTTTAACAATTCCCATAATAGGTATCGGTGCAGGTAATTATTGCGATGGGCAAGTAAGAGTAACTGCAGATTTGTTAGGCCTCAATGATGATCAACCACCATTTTGCCAACCGATTATTCAAGGGAAGAACTTATTTAAGGATAAATTAAGGGAATGGGTAGAGTCTGAAAGGCTTAATTAATTTCATCCCACCACTTAAACATAGAAACAAGAACTTGATTACTTAGTTCCATACCTTTAGGCTCACTTAAAAAGAACCTATCCCCTTTTCTTACTAATAGTCCACTTTCAAGAAATCTTTCCCATTCTTCAAGTAATTTACTAGAGTTTCTTTCAAATTTTTTGTTTTCCCAATTTTGTTCTTTAAACACTTCTTTGATATCTAAACCCTCTTTGAGTCTTAATCCCAACATTATTTTCTCATCAAGTTCTTTGTAGACAAAATCCTTGTTAATTAGAGACGAATCTAAATTAAGTTCGCATTGCCTAATTACCCATTTTTTATATTCTTTACTCACTCTTGGTCTTGTAAACTTTTGCCCCCAAGGTGAACTTGTAGAACCTTGACCAAAACCCCACCAGCCTAAACCGCTCCAATAAACTCTATTATGTCTCGATTGATGCCTCGGAAGACAATAGTTTGAGATTTCATATCTTGAGTACCCTGAGTTTTTTAAAATTTCATGAGTTGATTCACTATTTTTAAAAGCCTCTTCATCACTTGGAACTTGTAATTTTCCTAAATTAACTAATTTTTTAAAAACGGTTCCATTTTCAATATTTAAATCGTATATAGAAATATGTGGTGGCAAAAAATTTATTGCTTTATTTAAGTCATCTTGCCATTCTTTAAATCCACTATGTGGCAAGTTTTGAATTAAATCTAAGCTCCAGCTTTTTATTAGCCCAGTATCAAATACTTTCTTTAACCATAAACATGATTTTTCAGCATCTTCCCTTAAATGCCTCCTACCAGAATCTTGAAGTATCTGATTATTAAAACTTTGCACTCCAAGACTAAATCTATTTATCCCAGCATTTATGAATCCATAAAGATCATCTTGATTAAAACTAGCTGGATCAACTTCCATAGTAATTTCAGCACCATGGTCAACTCCATAATTGTCTTTGAAAATATCAATTAACTCTTTAATTTGTTTGGGATTTAAGATTGATGGTGTACCGCCACCTACATAAATTGTCGAAAGAGGTGATTTATGCTTAATTGACAATATTTCTTTGTACAAATATCGCAAATATTCTTTAACAGTTTGACTGCCATAACCTTCTAAAGTTTCAACTTTATTTCCTAGTGGAATAACTGCAAAATCACAATAAAAGCACCTTCTATGGCAAAAAGGGATGTGCACATAAGCACTCCTTGGAAACTTATTCATAATACAAATACATTTTTAAGCTCCAAAAAAGCATTAAGGATCGAAAAAAATAAAATCCTTATTTACTCAATTAATAAATCCTAGTAGATTATAGATATGACAGATATCTTAGTATTAATTTTGTTTGTATTGTCCGGGGCTGCTTCAGGATGGCTTGGGGTTGATTTATTACCAGTAGACATACTCAAACAGGTATCTAATGTAGAAGGTTTTAGAATTGTTTTAGCGATAATAGGTCTTTTTATAGGATTGGCAGCTGGTTTCGTATTCCTTCAACTTAGAAAGACATTTCTTGATCAAATAAGAACAATGCCAACGGACCTTTTAATAAGTAGGTCAGTTGGATTAATTTTAGGATTACTTGTTGCGAATCTCTTACTTGCTCCAATACTTTTAATTCCCTTCCCTAGAGAAGTTTTTTTTGCAAAGCCCCTAGCGGCTATATTAAGCAACATTTTCTTTGGTGTCCTTGGTTATAAGTTGGCAGATACCCATGGAAGGACATTATTGAGATTATTCAATCCAAATAATACTGATGCAT
>CACAQQ010000031.1 GCA_902534675.1 uncultured Prochlorococcus sp. | reverse complement strand
GAATTTAAGGTTAGCTCACTATTAGTGGTTATAAAAATATTTTCTTTATCTAAATCCACTGCCGTATCTGTCCCTTTCAGATCGTATCGCTGAGAAATTTCCCTTTTTACTTGATCCAAAGTATTAACTAATTCCTGTCTCTCAAAATCAGAAACCACATCAAATGAAAAACTTTCTGCCATGATAAAAATTTTTAACGCTAAATATTATTAGCATAATTCATCTTCAGAAAGGGAGAATAGATCAATTTAATCAAAAAATAATAAACTAACCACTTTCCCCATTTCTTCAGCACATCTACAACTATTTAGTAGGGTTTCGCTATCGTGAAAAGCAAAACATATTAATTGATCACACCTAGAAATGATTTCTTGATTACAAAGACTGCTTGCAAGTGGCAAAGGCAATTCATCATTTTCACTTTTTTCAACCAAATGCATAACCCTTTCAAGTTGATCCTTTATTTCGGGCAATTGTCGATCGAGGCTTTGCGGCAATAAAACAGTTAGTAATGATGGATTAATATCTAACACAGCTCGAATAACTGCTGCGTTTACACCTTGTGATCCAGATGTAAGGATATTATGCCCTTCCTCTGCTAGAGACCTTGCTATTAACTCAATCAAGTGAATATCGACAACAGGTACATGTCTACTACCCAAAAAAGCAATCCTCCTTTTCCCATTATCTTGGAGTTTTGCAAGTTCTTGAGCTAAGGCATCAACACCTTCTGTTGCTGGTAGATCTAAAGAGCGACTCAAAATAAAATGGTTCCTATATTTGAAATTAGCATTTATCTGAAAAATTGCAGGAAAAATCTATCTTTTCTAGAATTTTTTCTAGATTTACATGCTCCTGAACTAATTGAAAAGCATAAGAAGCTTTAATTGATTCATGTATTCTGACATGACCAAAAGCTTGTTCAATAATTTCTACAGAGGCAAGAGTATCAAGTTCTACCTTCAAAATTGGAACCTCTAATTCCTCTGCTCTATGAATCAATTGTGCTAGAGGTTCTCCCAAACCTGTTAAAATGAGGCATTGAGTCGAAGCTTCCAAAGCCGCAAGTTGTATATCAGTTCTATCAGCACCAGTAACTACAGCCATATTTCTTCTTCTTCTAAAAAATTCCATTGCAGAGTTTACCCCCATTGCACCAATACTTAATGTCTCAACAAGTAGTTGATCTTTTTCAGGGCAACAAATTACTTTTGCATCTAGTCTTCTTACAAGTTCCCCGACAGTGACACTTCTGAGCAGTGGAGATTTAGGCATAACTCCAAATACATCAATATTCATATCTTTAAGGGAAGGTATTATTTCATTTTTAACTTTTTCGACTTCTTTAGGCAAAACTGCATTCAATACCACTCCAGCCAAATGCTCTCCTAATTGTTTTTTTGCATCAAGTAATGCATCTACGCTTTTACAATCCTCCCACAAATTCACAATTAAGACTTTCGCATCTAAACTCTCAGCTAGTTGTGGGAGACTTAAACCATAAATCATTCCTTCATGAAGACTTCCAGCCGCTTCTAGAATATTCAATCCTTCAAAATCATCATCAACCAACTCCTTAATTTGATCAAAACCTTTCCCTGGGAGCAAGTCTTTATTGGATATTCTTTTTTCAGCTGAAATATTATCCAATAATCCTACTGAAGAAATTAAATTCTCCTCTTCGATATTTAACGTAGAGCCAATAAACTTAACATCATCATCTATTAATCCTTCATAAGACATTGAAGGTAGATTTGTAAGCTCGATACATGTTGCGAGGGGTTTACCAATGCGTACTTGTTTTTTCTCTTGTAGAAGTCTTTTTGCTATTCCAAGAACCAATGCAGACTTACCACTAAATGGCTCACATGAACCAATTAACAAAATATCGCTCATAATTTAGTAAAATTAGTTATGCATAGGTTCAAGATAATATTTTTTTGGAACTAAACAAATATTTATTTAGGAGTTTTAATCAAATAAATAAATTATTATTTTTTTTAGGTAAATTTATTTTAGTTCTTTGGTATTTCATCAAATATAGACTACATGATAAATTCAATGGAAAACAAAAAAACTGTAGGGATTACAGGTGCTTCAGGCGCGCTAGGGAAGGAATTAACGAAGTTGTTTCGACATAAAGGATATAAAGTGATTGGATTTACCCATAGTAATACTGATCTTGAAGTAAATAATCAATCTCCTAATGAATGGATTAAATGGGAATGTGGAAAAGAATCAAAATTAAAAAAGCATTTAAAAAGAATAGATATTTTAATTTTGAACCACGGCATTTATAATTTGAGCAGAGAAAGCAGCAATTATGAAAATTCAATAGAAATAAATGCGTTAAGCAAATTCAAATTCCTAAATTTATTTGAAGAGATTGCAAGAAAAAATGAGTCATTTTCAAAAAAAGAGGTTTGGATAAACACATCTGAAGCAGAAATATTACCAGCCCTTAATCCATCATATGAGATAAGTAAATCCCTTATAGGTCAATTAGTTTCTTTCAAAAAAAATCTTCTCGAAAAAGATTTTAAAAAAAAATTAATTATCAAAAAAATCGTCTTAGGGCCTTTCAAATCAGAACTTAATCCAATTGGAATTATGAGTCCCGAATTTGTTTCAAGGAAGATTTATGATTTAGCTAATTCAAAAAGTTATTTAATAATAATCAGTCCAAACCCTTTAACCTACCTCCTTTTTCACCTAAAAGAATTTTTTAATTTTTTGTATTGCCAAATTATTTATAATTACAAATCTTAGTTTCTAAAAGTCTCTATCAGTCAATATTTCTATACCATCTTTTAAAACAACTATAGTGTGCTCCCATTGCGCCGATAATTTTCCATCTTTTGTTATTACGGTCCATCTATCATTTAATGTTTTACAAAATTTAGTTCCTTCGTTAACAATAGGTTCCACAGCTAATGTCATTCCTTCACGAAGAGTGACATTAGGCAATTCTTTGGTCCGAAAATTAAAAACTGATGGTTCTTCGTGAAGATTTCTCCCAACTCCATGGCCTGTATAATCTTCAACAACACTAAAGCCATTTTTAATGACAATATCTTCAATTTCCCCAGCCACATCGAAAAGTGTATTCCCTGCCTTAATTTTAGAAAGCCCCGCATACAATGCTTTATGAGCTACATCACTAAGATTTTGGGCCTTTGAACTAACTTCTCCTACGCAAATTGATATACAACTATCCCCATGGAATCCATCTAAATATGCTCCTGTATCAATCTTAACCAAGTCACCATTTTTAATTATTTTATTTTTATTTGGTATTCCATGGACAACCTCATTATTAATGCTTGAACAAATACTAGAAGGAAAACCATGGTAACCCTTAAAACTTGGCACAGCTCCAAAACTTTTTATCCTCTTTTCTGCGAAATCATCTAAATCTTTTGTGCTCATCCCCGGTTTAATTAAATCATTAATTTCCCTCAAAACAGTAGCCACTATCCTGCTCGATTTTTTCATCAAATTTATTTCACGCGCGGACTTTATTTCAATTCCTCTTCTTCTCTGGATAAAAGGAACTTGATCATTAGTTTTGGAATTATTTTTATTTAATAAAAGATCTGCAAAATGTTTCATTGGAATAAATAATAGGAATAGTTAAATATCATCAAAATAGCCATTATGCACTTGGCTATCTTAAATCTATCAATAACAATGGAAAACAGGAATGAATTTTTTATCTAATTCTAGGCAATTTCATAAGGCTTTGGCGCCTTGGGTTTTTCTTCCATTGTTTATATCTTCAATTACGGGGCTTCTCTATAGAGTATTAAAAGATTTATTAGGTTACTCTAGAGACCAAGTTCATTGGTTAATGTCTCTCCATGAAGGCGAATGGCTTGGAAATAATGGAGAATTAATTTATGTATTATTGAATTCTCTTGGTGTTTTATGGATGCTCATAACGGGGTTCCAAATGTTTTCAAAAACAATTTCATTTACTAAAAAGGTTACTAAAGGCGAGTCAAAAGGTTAAGATATAAGACTTGTAGGATCTAAAAGACCAAAATGGCCAAAGAGAAACAAGTAAATGATTTAGAAACCGGTATTAAAGCTGACGGATCAATTGATTTGGCAGTAGAACAAAAAGCAAATAACTTGGTTTCTGAAACTACAAAATCTGTAAGGGTTACAAATCTTCTTGAGGAATTTGAGAATGAACAACTAAAAAAAGAATTACCTGAAATTTATGTTGG
>CACAQQ010000030.1 GCA_902534675.1 uncultured Prochlorococcus sp. | reverse complement strand
ACCTGATGCAATCAGATTGGCCAAATAATTCCTAGGTAAATTTAAGTATAAAATGTGACTTAACAATTGAAACTATTTTCATGATATTTAAATAAACTCACTATAATCGTGTAATATCCATGCATAATGAGCTAAAGACTACCGACATGCAAACTCTAGAATCAAATAAAAAAACTACTAAGGAATCAATTAATTCCATGTCTTTAAATTTGCCAGATTTTACTACAGATTCTTATAAAGATGCATACAGCAGAATAAATGCAATTGTTATAGAGGGTGAGCAAGAGGCCCACGATAATTACATTTCAATAGCAACTTTAATTCCAAATGAGTTAGAAGAGTTGACTAAATTAGCGAGAATGGAGATGAAACATAAAAAAGGTTTTACTGCATGTGGAAGAAATTTAGGAGTAGAAGCTGATATGGTATTTGCTAAAAAATTCTTTTCTAAATTACATGGTAATTTTCAAATTGCTTTAGAAAAAGGGAATTTAACTACATGTCTTTTAATACAAGCCATTTTAATTGAAGCTTTTGCAATCTCAGCTTATAACGTCTACATACGTGTTGCAGATCCTTTTGCAAAAAAAATAACCGAAGGAGTGGTCAAAGATGAATATCTCCATTTAAATTACGGTCAAGAGTGGCTTAAAGAGAATCTATCTACTTGTAAAGAGGAATTAATGGAAGCTAATAAAGTTAACCTACCCTTAATTAAAAAGATGTTAGATGAAGTTGCAGATGATGCGTCAGTCTTAGCTATGGATAGGGAAGAATTAATGGAAGAATTTATGATTGCTTACCAAGACACTCTTATGGAAATTGGACTAGATAATAGAGAAATTGCAAGGATGGCTATGGCTGCAATTGTTTGATTACATTTCAACTTAATAAAGCATTTTAAAAATAACTCATTCTTATTTAAATAGTTACCTCTGTGCTATTCTTCATAACATCGTATAGAAACCATTAATAAATTTTAAATGTTTGGGTTAATAGGCCACTCAACAAGTTTTGAAGATGCAAAAAGAAAAGCTTCATTACTTGGCTTTGATCATATTGCAGATGGTGACCTGGATGTTTGGTGTACGGCTCCTCCTCAGTTGGTTGAGAATGTAGAAGTTAAGAGTGCTACTGGAATATCTATTGAGGGTTCTTACATAGACTCTTGCTTTGTTCCTGAAATGCTATCTAGGTTTAAAACCGCGAGAAGAAAAGTATTAAATGCTATGGAACTAGCTCAAAAGAAAGGAATAAATATTACGGCTTTAGGGGGATTCACTTCTATTATTTTTGAGAATTTTAATCTTCTTCAGCATAAACAAATCAGAAATACTTCATTAGAGTGGGAAAGGTTTACTACGGGCAATACTCATACAGCTTGGGTTATTTGTAGGCAACTAGAAATGAATGCTCCTCGCATTGGAATAGACCTTAAAAAAGCAACCGTCGCTGTAATTGGTGCTACGGGGGATATTGGGAGTGCTGTTTGTAGGTGGCTTATCAATAAAACTGGGATTTCGGAACTTCTTATGGTTGCAAGACAACAAGGACCACTAGCTCTATTACAAAAAGAACTAGATGGTGGCACAATAACAAGTTTAGATGAGGCATTGCCTCAGGCGGATATTGTTGTATGGGTTGCAAGTATGCCTAAAACTATTGAAATTGATACTGCAAACTTAAACAAACCGTGTTTAATGATTGATGGGGGATACCCCAAGAATCTGGATGAGAAGTTTAAAGGTGAAAATATTCATGTTTTAAAAGGAGGAATAGTTGAGTTTTTCAACGATATTGGTTGGAATATGATGGAACTTGCAGAAATGCAAAATCCTCATAGAGAAATGTTCGCTTGTTTTGCAGAAGCAATGATTTTAGAATTTGAAAAATGTCATACAAACTTTAGTTGGGGAAGAAATAATATTTCTCTTGAAAAGATGGAATTTATTGGGGCAGCTTCTTTAAAACATGGCTTTTCTGCGATTGGACTTGATAAGCAGCCTAGAGTATTGACTGTTTAAAATTATGGCTAAACGTTACCTCCTTGAATTTGAAAAGCCTCTTGTTGAGCTTGAGAAACAGATAGAGCAAATTAAAGAATTAGCTCGAGATTCAGAAGTAGATGTTAGTCAACAGCTTCTACAGCTTGAAACCTTAGCTGCTAGAAGAAGAGAAGAGATATTTAAGTCTCTCACTCCTGCACAAAAAATTCAGGTAGCTAGACATCCTCAAAGACCAAGTACCCTGGACTATGTTCAAATGTTTTGTGATGACTGGATCGAATTACATGGTGACAGAAATGGTGGTGATGATATGGCGCTAATTGGGGGGATAGGTTCGATAAATAATAGACCAGTACTAATTTTAGGGCATCAGAAAGGAAGAGATACAAAAGAAAATGTTGCAAGAAATTTTGGGATGGCAAAGCCAGGGGGTTATAGGAAAGCTCTTAGATTAATGCAACATGCTGATAGATTTTCCTTGCCAATTCTTACATTTATTGATACCCCTGGAGCCTATGCAGGTTTAACCGCTGAAGAGCAGGGACAAGGAGAAGCGATAGCAAGAAACTTAAGGGAGATGTTTGGATTGAAAGTCCCTATAGTCGCCACTGTTATTGGGGAGGGAGGTTCTGGAGGGGCACTTGGGATAGGTGTTGCTGATAGGTTACTAATGTTTGAACACAGCGTTTATACAGTTGCTAGTCCAGAAGCATGTGCATCAATTTTATGGAGAGATGCGGCAAAGGCTCCAGAAGCTGCATCAGCACTTAAAATTACAGGTAAAGATTTACTTAAATTGGGAATAATAGATGAAGTATTACCTGAACCTTCTGGTGGAAATAATTGGGCTCCTTTAGAAGCTGGAAACACTCTCAAAGAGTCTCTTGAGAAACACCTTGATTCCCTACTTCAAATGACTAAAGATGAACTCATTGAGCAAAGATATAAAAAGTTTAGAGTTTTAGGTAAATTTATCGAAGCGAATAATATTGAAGAGATTTATAGTGAGATCCCCAAAATAACTGAATAAATTGAAATTAGCTTTTATAACTGGTGCTACAAAAGGTATTGGTAGATCTACCGCAATTACCTTTGCTAATGCTGGCTGGGATTTAATTTTACTCTCCAGGAATATTGATTTAATGGAGAAACTAAAGAGCGAACTATTGACTACTAAATCAAAAATTAGCCTAGTTAAATGCGATTTGTCTAATCCTCTAGAGATAGAGAATTGTGTAAAAGAAGCAATTGAGAAATATGGGTGTCCTTCAGTCTTAATAAATAATGCCGGTGTTGCATTTAATGGATCCCTTATTGAGATGGATTTGGAGCAATGGGAACAAACTATGCAAATAAACCTTACAAGTGTTTTCCAAATTTGTAGATCAATTGTTCCTAAAATGAGAAAAATTGGTGGTTTAGTTATTAATGTTAGTAGCCATGCTTCTTACAATGCATTTCCCAAATGGGGAGCTTATTGCATTTCAAAGTCTGCACTAGCAATGTTTACTAAATGTTTGAGAGAGGAGGAGAGATCTAATTCAATCAGAGCCTGCACAATAACTTTAGGTTCAGTAAATACTCCTCTTTGGGACTCAGAATCAATCAATTCTGACTTTGATAGAACCTCTATGCTCTCCTCAAGCGAGGTTTCAGAAACTATTCTCTATATGGCTCAAAAACCTGAATCACAATTGATTGAAGACTTAACCTTAATGCCTTCTGGGGGGGCCTTTTGAATATTACATTTCTATGATTAATCTTAAAAAAGTGATTTTTTGTAGGAATCTTCGAACCCGATTGAACAAGAGAATGTGATATAGTGTATGAGCAATTAAGCTTTTAGAAGATACAGTTAATTAAGTTGCAGACAATTTTCTGTTTAGAATTTTATGACCTCTACATTACCCAACGATAATATTAGAAACTTTGATGACCAGATTACTAATAAACTAATCTCTGAAATTATAAGAGACAGAATTAAGAATTCCGGGACAAGATTTAGTGCTAATGATAATATTTCAGATTTTATAAATCCTGGAGAATTAGAAATCTTAGAAAAAGAAGTTGCTTCAAGAGTCAAAGACTTGCTTAACTCTCTCATAATAGATGTTGAAAATGACCATAATACTAAGGAGACTGCTGAAAGAGTCTCAAAGATGTATTTAAATGAGGTTTTCAAAGGGAGATATCACAAACAACCGAAAGTTACAAGTTTCCCAAATGATAAGAACCTTGATGAGATTTACACCGTTGGCCCTATTTCTGTAAGATCTTCTTGTTCACACCATTTAGTTCCAATTCTTGGAGAGTGTTGGATTGGTATTAAACCTGGGAATAAAGTCATAGGACTTTCAAAGTTTGCGAGAGTTGCTGATTGGGTTTTTTCAAGACCGCATATTCAGGAAG
>CACAQQ010000029.1 GCA_902534675.1 uncultured Prochlorococcus sp. | reverse complement strand
TTTTATTACTCATATGCATGGAGATCATATTTACGGTTTACCAGGACTTTTGTCTACCTTAGGTTTATCAGGTAATAGTAAGGGTATTGAAATTTATGGTCCTTCAGAACTGCGAAGTTTTATAAATTCTGCGCTTAGTAGTAGTTTTTGCAAATTGTCATTTCCATTACATTTTGTGGAAGTTGAAAATTATGCTTCAAAAAATAGAATTTTATTTGAAAATAACAAAATAAAAGTAAATTGCGCCTGCCTTAAACATAGAATTCCAGCTTATGGTTTTAGAGTAAGCGAAAAAGACAAGCCCGGTATATTTGATATTAAAAAGGCAGAGTCTATGAAAATAGCACCTGGGCCAATCTATTCAAAACTTCAACAAGGTAAACAAGTCGTATTAGCAGATGGGAGGACAGTAGATGGCAAAGATTTCTGCGGACCCTCTAGAAAGGGAGAAAGTTTTGTTTATTGCACAGATACTGTCTTTAGCGAATCAGCAGTGTCATTATCAAAAAATGTCGATTTACTTGTTCATGAATCAACTTTTTCAGAGGAGGATGAGAGCATGGCTTACAAAAAATTACATTCCACTACAATCATGGCGGCTAAAACAGCATTATTGTCTAATGCAAAAAAATTAATTATCACTCATTTAAGTCCAAGATATACCAATAAAAATTCAATTACACCAAGCGATTTGCTTAGAGAAGCAAAAAAAGTTTTTCCAAATACTTTCCTTGCTAGAGATTTTCTAACTACAGAAATAAAATAAACTGCAACAGTTCGTTAGCAGGAGCGTTGTAAATGACCAACCCATGAAATAATAGTCATAGGTTTTTCTATTTGATGTCGATCGAAATGGTTACTTTTTTTTCGTTCTTGAATAAGTCTCTGAAAAGACTTTTAATTTTTCTTCCTTTATTTTTTGGTTTACTATTAAATCCAATTTCTGCCAACGCACTCTATCCTAGTGATCCTTCATCAGTGGACGTACTGAAAGAGGATCTGCATGGAAAAGATCTACAAAATACTGAATATGTGAAATATGATTTATCAGGTCAGGATTTAGGTGAATCCAACCTCCAAGGTGCATATATGAGCGTAACAACCGCAAAAAATGCTAGTTTCAAGGGTGCAAATATGAAAGATCTTATTGCATATGCAACTCGTTTCGATAATGCTGATCTTTCAAATGCGAATCTCACAAATGGTGAGTTGATGAAAAGTGTTTTTGATGGTGCAAATATAGATGGAGCAGACTTTACTGATGCAAATCTAGATCTTTCTCAGAGAAAAGCATTATGCGAAAGAGCTAGTGGGACTAACCCACAAACTGGAGTTGATACAATCGAAAGTCTTGAATGCACTGGATTAAAAGGTTACATGCCTCCAAAGCCAAAGGCTTAATATTAAATCTAATTAACTAAATACAGATGGATTGATATTACCAGGCTCCCTCGAGCCTGGTTTTTTGCTATACCACCATTCTTGTATATCGGATGAAAACTTTTGTGAAAAAAGAGTAATTACAGTTTCAACAGGTTTTGATCCAGGTTCCAAAATCTGTACAGAGTAAGAAGGGCATTTCCTTGAAGCCATATCAGCCACGAACCTAGAACCTATTCTTCTCCAACTAGGCTCCTTACTTCTCCAAGCAAGTCTTGAACATGGCCAAGGTAGCTCCTCCCTATCATATAGCCTACAACATGGCCCAATTACCTTAAAACTGTACTGACCTCCATAACTTGATTGAACACTTCCAGTCTTGAAAAACTCAAATTTATTCATCCAAAAAAAAAGCCACCTTCATAGAGAGTGGCAGAGAAATAATGAATAATCAACTTAAAAAAAGTTAATTTTTTAAAATTAATACAATTCTTCCTCGGCATGAGTTGTAATTGTTACATCAGAGGTTGGATAAGCAACACATGTAAGAACGAAACCAGCTTCTAGTTGATCATCATCTAAGAAACTCTGATCTGATTGATCAACACTACCTGAAGTAACTTTTCCAGCACATGTTGAACATGCTCCAGCTCTGCATGAATAAGGGAGGTCGATACCCTGCTCCTCGGCTGCGTCAAGAATGTATTGATCATCAGGTACTTCAATAGTTGAATTGAGACCTTCGCCTTCGTTGATGAGTGTTACTTTGTAGGAAGCCATTTAAATAAAAAATTGTTGGTAATTAATACCTATCAAATACATTTTTAACATCGATTAGGTCGATATGTGAGATTTTGAAGTAAAAAATGACACAATAAAATGTATTAAAGAGTATGTATAAGAAAAACTTATGCTTAGGGTAGATTTCCTGCTTTTTGCGCAAAAATGCAAACCCAATCATTTCTAATTGATACATCCAATAATTTCAAGTTATTCTTAATTAATAATTTAATAATTTCATCTTTTTGAGAATTCAGAATTCCACTGAAAATTACTTTTCCATTTTTTCTCAAGCACTTATATATATTTGGAATCATTTTTTTTATAACTTCAGCGAGAATATTGCATAAAACAAAATCGAATTTTTTAAGATGATATTTCAAAGTCACCTCATCAAAAGATCCCAAATATGTGTTTAAGTTATTTGAATTACCGAAATTTAGTTGGAAATTAGATTTTGTTGAATTTATAGCTAGATAATCATTATCAACTGCATAAATCTCTTTAGCTCCTAGTAATCTTGCAGCTATGCTCAAAATCCCGCTGCCACTGCCAATATCTAATACCCTTTTATCAGAAAGAAAAATATTTTCCATTTTTTCCAAGCACAGATAAGTCGAGGGGTGACTGCCAGTACCAAAAGCTGCTCCAGGATCAATCCTTATGATTTGCTTATCCTTAAATTTTTCATTTAAATTTAACCAACAAGGTAATATTAGAAATTGATTTCCTACTAATTCAGGCTTCCAATATTTTTTCCAGCTTGTTAACCAATCCTCCTCCTTAATAATACTCCATTCAAAAAAACTATTACTAGAGTTCTTAATCTTAAGAAGTTGGCTAATTATGTTTTCAAAATCGGTTTTAGAACTATCGTCCCATTCACTAATTGGAAGCCAAATGTTTACTTCTTTTGTATTTTGAGTTTTTATCAAATATTCAAATGAAAAACTAAAAATTCCTAACTCATTTAATTTCCAAATGATAATTTCTTCAAAATCACTTTCTATCTGAAAGGTTAGTTTATACCAATCTTTAATTGCCATTAATATAGAGTAAAACTTTTTATAAAGTTACTGGATTAGCGCTGGTAATTCCCTCTACCTGAATAATGGTGTCAAGTAACTTATTAGGTATTGGATCATCAATACTGAGAACCATAACAGCTTCTCCTCTAACAATTTTGCGCCCAACTTGCATGGAGGCAATATTTACATTGCTACTACCTAACAAAGACCCCAGCTTACCAATAATTCCAGGCATATCTCTGTGCCTAGTAACCAACATATATCTACTTGGAGATACGTTAACTGGATATTGATCAATACTAATAATTCTTAATTCTCCATCAGCAAAAATACTTCCTGCTACGCTGTGGTCACCATTATCTCCATAAGTAGTTAGTTGAAGTGATCCACTAGCAAATTCAGGTCTTGCTTCATCTTTACTCTCTACAACCGAAATGCCTCTAGATTCTGCTTCTAACGAGGCATTTACATAATTTATCCTATCTCCCAATGCCTTACTTAGTAGGCCTTTTAAACTGGCAATTATTAACGGTTGGGAAGGATGCTGAACAAATTCACCTTGAAGCTTTACCTCTAGTTTCTGAATCTGCCCCCCTGAAAGCTGACTTATAAGCAAACCCATTGTTTCAGCTAACTGCAAATGAGGTTTGAGGCTATCCATAATATCAGGGCTCAAACCTGGAATATTTACAGCAGTTCTAGCTGACAATCCAAGCAAAACATCTCTGATTTGTTCGGCGACATCAACAGCTACATTTTCTTGTGCTTCCCTAGTAGATGCTCCTAAATGAGGGGTAAGAATAAGATTCTTTTCAACTTTCAGAAGTGGAGAATTAGATTCCAACGGTTCTTTAGAAAAAACATCTATTGCAGCTCCTCCAATCAAGGATTTATTTAAAGCTTCTGCTAATGCTTCTTCGTCAATTAAACCTCCCCGAGCACAATTAATTAATTTTGCACTACTTTTCATACTTTTGAGCACCTCCATATTTACTAAATTTTCAGTCTCTGGTGTGCGAGGCAAATGCAAAGTTACGTAATCAGATTGTTGAAATAAGTCCTTTAGTTCAGAAAGTTTAACTTGTATTTGTTGAGCTCTTTCAATAGAAACAAATGGATCATATCCGTAAACTTCCATTCCTAATGCATTAGCTACTTTCGCTACATGAGCACCAATTTTCCCTAAACCTACGACTCCTAATTTTTTCTTATACAGCTCATTTCCAACAAATCTCTTTCTTTCCCATTTACCTAGCAAAGTACTACTATTAGCTATTGGAATATGTCTAGATAAGGCCAACATCATAGCTATTGTGTGTTCGGCAGCAGCTATTGTGTTTCCTCCTGGAGAATTAACAACAAGAACTCCTTTTTGCGTGGCAGCTTTAACATCTACATTATCAACTCCTACTCCTGCCCTTCCAATAATTCTCAACTTATTTGCAGAATTAATAATTTCTTCTGTCACTTGAGTGCCTGATCGTATCATTAGGGCATCATATTCTTTGATAATTGATGCTAACTCGGAGCTTGAAATTCCTATCTTCTGATCAACCTGAGCAACGTGTGAAAGAATATCTATTCCTGTTTGATCAATTGGATCTGTAATTAGAACTTTTGTCATTTAAGATTGGTTCTTTAATCTTTTACTTTAACTTAATCTATAGTGTATATATCTTATTTTATTAATTTGAATAACACACAAAAAGTTGAGGATTGAAATTTGACAAAAAGTATTGTGATATTCGAAGACATCGATAAATGTGTCCAGTTATTTGATGTTTTCAAAGAAAAATCAGTAGTGCTCTCAGAAGCTATTTTAATCCCACCAATAAGTGAAAAAATAACATCAGAAGAAACTGAATTGCTTAATGAGAAAGCAAATATTTTATTCAAATCCCAGAATTTTGAAGATATT
>CACAQQ010000028.1 GCA_902534675.1 uncultured Prochlorococcus sp. | reverse complement strand
TTTGCATAGATTCGTTTTAATTTATATATAAGAATTTATTAAATGCTTAAGTTAATTGTTTATCTAGTCCTTGGCTTTTACTCAACTTATTTGGAAATAGTTCAATTAGTATCAAAAATTAGAAAATTTAAAATTATCCCAGTATCAAATCAACTACCTGCTTAAAACAAGAAACCCTTCCAGAAATTCCAACTACTGAAAGGGTTATTAAATCGACTCGCAAACTATATTGAATCAATCTATGTCTTGCAGCAAACGTAGAGTATGCTGACGAGGTTTGGCCTCAATTAATTTATAGCAAAAAATTTTAAGCTCCCGCTACTTTTTGCTCCTCTAGTCGTTTTTTTAGAATTGAATATTTTTGTGTAGCCCATTTTCGAGAAATATCTAATTCAAGATCTAACTTCTCTCTAAGTAATTTGCCAATTTTAAAGACTTCTAAAAAACCTAGATAAATTATTACCAGCACCTTAATTATGTTTATTGCAACAGTTATTACCTTTTCAATTTTTTGATCTTGCATTTGAACTTATTAAAGCCTACTAAAATTAACAGAGGGTAGAAATTATGCAAATGCAATGAATCATAGAGGGGGTAGCTGTAGGGGTAGCTAGAGTCTATAAACACCTTATAAGATCTTCGAAGATTTCCCTATATTGAGTCTCAAGCTCCTTCCAAACTCCACAAATAATTAAGGCTATAACTAGGGTATTAAGGAAATTGCCTTTGATAGATCGAGCCCTTTGGGAGCACTATATCGCAGGTTCGAATCCTGTCGCCCCGACTCTTATAATCCAAGTGAAAGACAGGTTTCTCAGCCTGTCTTTTTTAATGCCCATATTATGACCACAATCGTTGCGGTCAAATTGCGGTCAAAGAGGCTTAATTGAAAGGTGAAGTGTTATTAGTAGGAGCTATTAGTAGGATTTCAAAAACAATTCCAGTCAAAGCAATAGGCAATACCCAAATACCAATAAATCTATGATCAAAAAATCTTAAATGATCTTCACCCCTGAAAACACTTCGTAAAGAGGTAAATAGGGTTTCTGGTTGCTTATAAGATGGCCCATTTACAGAAGGAGAATATGGCTTAACAAAGGCTGAAGAAGCAGAAAACTTTGTGATTTTTCTTAAAAAATAAATAGGTAAAACCCATATAGCAACGAATCTTCCACCAAGCCACTGTCTCGCATTAGGCAGAGCATACTCTTTGATAGATTTATTCTCTGGCATTCCAGATTCCAAATTCTTATAAATTTTTTCTAATGTAGATTCATTACTTGATTTATTGATCATTTTATTTTCAGAAAAATTACTTTAAAAGGTGGAATAAATAAAAATATTCCTAACTACTAAAATAACTAAAACGTAGTTAGGAATATTTTCGTTGGCTAGGTTCATAAAGACGGAATCTATACCGTTGCAGATTCGCCAAATATCTACATATTCTTTATAATTAAAAAACTCTTTTTTAAAAAGTAAATAATATACATAAGAAGGAATAATATTTAATAATTTAGAGTTTTAATTAAGAATTTAATTTAATATTCATGACTATTAAAACAATATTTAAACCTCATTTTCTAAGATTGCGAAAAAGAAAATGAGGTCAAAGGGAGGTTCTCATTACGAACCGCTTTATCAAAGCTAGCGGTTAGTAGATTGCCCTAATATCTACTTATATATTTATATAATGAGTTTTAAAATACAGGAAGCTTAATTTTATACAACTAAGTGTTTAATATTTTATGTGATTATTGCTTAGGAAAAACTAATTAATGTACTTACTATAGTTATTGAAAGATAAAAAAATGCATAAAGAGAAACTGCAAAAAACAAATACTGTTCTATTGGAATCATGAAAATCTATTAATTAAAAGGGTAGGTAAATTTGATTAATTTTTGGTCAAAAAGATATTCTCTAAAATATAACTTTGTTCTATTGATTCATTTTTAAGAGAAATATTTTTTGGCAAATTATTATTCGTAGGATTAAAAGCATCCCATTTTTTTAGCCAAAATAAGGTATAAAAAAATGCGATTAAAAATGGTGCTCCAACAATTAAAAATCTAATATCCATCAAAATTTCCTATTAATAAGTTTTAAACTGCATTGCCAATATTGCTCCAAGGAAGAAAACGGTTGGAATCCCTAGTGCATTGACTGCAGCGGTTCTTACAGTAAATACTGGATAACCTTCTGCTGGTCTACCAGTATCAGGAATTAATGCTGAATCTTCCCATACTTGATAATTTTTAAAAGGAGCTACTCCCTTCTTTGGTAATCCTAGTGGCGTTAATCGAAATACATCCCACCTACCTAACCAAAAGACTGTGAATATCCATGAGAATATTATTGGAGTAATAACAAGTAAAATCCTAAAATCCATTTCTAAAAAGTAATAATAAATGTGATTATTATTTTGTCTTTTTTAGTTAAATAAATGATTCGATCATTAACTTATATTTAAAGAAAAACTCCTAATAACATTGTTTCTAATCATTAGTAACATCATGAAATGATTAATTGATTTGTTTAAAGTATATTTTTTTGGATTGCTATATTTAGATATTTTTTTTGATGTAGATTTTAGTTAATTAAAAGAACAAATATGGAAACCTTTAGATTCTTACTTTTCGGTTTTGCAGGAGTTAGTGTAGTTTTTTGGGTGGCAATAATAGCTTTGTGGCATGCATATATGTTTCCAAGATTCTTCAATGAAGATAAAGGTTTAAATGCTGTTATCAATCAAGAAATAAAAGTTTCAACAGATCCAATTTTAGGCAGTTTGGTTAATAGCAATAATTTCAAAAATAGAGACAAATATTCAATGAAAAATTTGGTTATTGCAGACTTTTCATCAACAATTAATAATTTCAAACTAAATAAACTCTACACAACAGTAATGATTGGAGTTACTTTTGCAAGTTTTATTTTTCTCACTTATGGATTAAGTAGTTCAATAACAACGGTAAGTTAAATGGAATCTTTATATGTAATTGTTTTTATTACTTGCTTTGTTTATTTAATTTTTGACTCATTTAAAAATATAAATATTAAATAAATTGCTAATGTTTTTTTCCAGCTAATAAAAATTTTCTTCTTATATAAAAAAATACTAATGTAGTTATTATCATTACAGGTGGATGAAATGATATTGAATTTAGATATTCGAAGTAATCAAATGATTCCAAAATTTTTGCTCGTAGTTCCCCAAAACTATATTCCATCTCTCAAATTATTATTGATTTAAATAGATCAATATCTTGTATAAAATGCTAGTCAAATTTTTCTTAACTAATATTTTGCGGACAAATATTGCTTTATTTGACAAGACAAATCGCACAGAACCCAGCAAGAAATAAGCTATAGCTTAAAAACCTAGTGTATTAACTTGCCCTGTGCAGTATTTTGGAAGCACTAGGTCGCAGATTCGAATCCTGTCGCTCCACTTTACTTCTCACAATTCCTAAATAATCTCTGGGCGATCATTTGCTATACCTTGCTGCACTTTGCGTTTTGGCTCAATATTACTCAGAGTTTAAATATAGACAGCCGATAAGAAATAAGTGGCAGTTAACACTATATTTTTCTGAGTACAAAAACATTTCTGCTTATTTGAATTTAAATAGGCTTTTTTGATAAATGGATCAGTTAATTTGATTAAGAAACTTTCTACTCCTTTCATGACTAGCATTTGAAAAGAAAACTTCTGGAGAAGAGATTTCTAAAACCTTTCCTGAATCAATAAATAAAACCTGATCACTTACTTCTTTAGCAAATTTAATTTCATGTGTTACCACAATCATAGTCATACCTTGATCAGCAAGCCTTCTCATTGCATCAAGCACTTCATTAATACGCTCTGGATCCAATGCACTAGTGGGTTCATCAAATAATAATAATTCAGGTTTTAATGCTAAAGATCGTGCGATAGCAACTCGTTGTTGTTCTCCACCACTAAGTTGACCAGGGTACTTTTTTGCATGAGATTCTATTCCCATTTGACAAAGTAAATACATCCCATACTCTTCTGCTTCTTTTTTATTACGTTTCTGAACCTGGATCGGAGCAAGTGTTATATTTTCTAAAATTGATAAATGGGGAAACAAATTAAATTGCTGGAAAACCATCCCAACTCTGCGTCTAATTTTTTGAATTTTTCTTTCGTCTGAGTCTGCCCTAATTTTTGTACCTAAAACATTTAATTCACCTTTATCAAAAGTCTCAAGACCATTAATGGTCCTAATAAGTGTACTCTTCCCCGATCCCGATGGACCCATAACCACGAGTACTTTGCCTTGATCTAGGGTAAATGAAACTTTATTAAGAGCAAGAATACCTTTGGCATATGATTTGGTGAGATTTTTAGCTGTAAGTATTGGCTTCATATATGTAAGGTTAATATCCTTTATTAATTGTCATTTTTTGCTCAAGTTTTTTAGAAACAAATGCCATAATTGTGCAAAAAAGCCAATAGACGGAAGCCAACCAAATATATACTTCAATATATTGTCCTATGAATTCTGGATTGGCAAGAATGCTCCTACTTACACCTAGTAATTCCATTAAACCTAAAATAGACATTAGAGATGTATTTTGAAAAAGACCAATTAATTGGTTTGTAATAGCTGGCAATGCAACTCTTAAGGCTTGTGGAATAAGAATGTATAAATTGATTTGATATTTGTTTAAGCCAAGACTTTTAGCAGCTTCTATTTGATTTTTAGGTATCGACTGTAATCCTCCTTTAATATCTTCAGCTATATATGCTGAGACAAAAAAAGTAAACGCTATTACAGCTCTCCAGACACGATCAATTTCTAAACCGACAGGTAGAAATAAAGGTATTAACAATTGTCCAAAAAAAAGTACGGAGATAAGAGGAACAGCTCTCATTACATCGATATAAAAAGAACTTAATTTCTGAATTAAAAATATTGAACTTCTTCTGCAAAGAGCTAATAAAACACCAATCGGCAAAGAGAAAAGAATACTACAAGAAGTTATAAGAATTGTTAGGGTTAATCCACCCCAATGACGTGTCATTACTGGATTTAAACCAAAACCACCATTTAGCAGATAAATTCCTAATGGTACTGTTCCAATCCATCCAAAAATTAAATTTTTACGAATCCAATTCCATTTAGGCCCATAAGCTGTAATGAATGTAATGAATAAAAGAATGAAGAACCAAAGAG
>CACAQQ010000027.1 GCA_902534675.1 uncultured Prochlorococcus sp. | reverse complement strand
TTGAATAAATAGCCCCAAGGGGATTCGAACCCCTGTCGCCTCCGTGAAAGGGAGGTGTCCTAGGCCTCTAGACGATGGGGCCAGGAAATTAGCATAACAGCTTATTAAAAAATTAAGAGTAAGGCTAGCCTTTCGTCAAGTATTGTTGCTCTTTATTTTGTCCTTGCCACACAGGGACCGTAAAATGGAAGCAGGAACCTTCCCCAATTTCAGATACAACCCATATTCTTCCCCCATGTACTTGTACTATTCTCCTACATACAGATAACCCAATCCCAAATCCTGAAGTTCCCTCAGAAGTCTGTGGGAGCCTAACTCTATCCAGAAAAATTCTTTTTTGTTCACTCAAAGGAATCCCTGCACCTTTGTCACAAACTGTTATTTCTAGCCATTGATTTGTTTTATGAATCATTGTTATTTTTATAGATCCCGAATCTTTTGAGAATTTAATAGCATTTTCAATTAAATTTAAAAAAACTTGCCTCATTCTTCTTTGATCTGCAAATACACTTGGAAGGTCAGATGGTATATCAGTATCAATTACAATATTCCTCAATCTCCAGAATTTTTCTAATTCGAGTATTACTTCAGCACTAATATTACCTAATTCAATTTTCTGAGGATTAAATAATGCTTCCCATTTGGTTGTTCCAACCTCTAAAAGATCCTGAGATAAAAGTTCAATTTCCTCTAAACGTCTTTTAATTACATCTTGCAGTTTTGAGATATCTATTTGTCCAAGTTTTTGACTTTGAACAGCCAAAGTAGCTGCAGTTAAGGGCGTTCTTAACTCATGTGCAACCATTCGTAATAATCTTTCCTGAGATTCTATTCTTTTTGTTAATGTCTCATTTTCTTGCCTTAAAACAAGAAGTTCGTCTTCCAGAAGAAATTCTTTTTGAGTTCTTATTGAATCTATTTTAGATGGTTGTAAATTAATCCCTAGATTTTTTGTTAACCCTTCCTGTGTCCACCTTGGCAACCATTTCTGCAACTGTGAGAAAATATTACTTCCAGCAAATATTTGCTTCGGAGCAGGGGAAAGTTTTATAAGAGCAGGAATAGCGACTAATCTATGTAATTCAAGTAATTCAGGCTGTTCTGTAGGCTCAGAGATCTGAAGTGATATCTCAAATTCACAATCATCTGATTCTAAGTAGGCTATCAGAGACTTAATATCACTACTAGAAAGTTGACTTCTAGCTGCGACCAATATTAATTTTAGCTCCTTTTTATCATTCAAATGATTTCCTCGAAGTGTTGAAAAGCTGTTAATCCTTATAAACACCTTAAGATATTTATTTTTATTCTACAAATAAGCTATGAAATATATAGAACAAATTTATAAATGGTTGTTAAAAATCAAAAGAAAAATATAAATTTTGGGGGGAATAGTTCTCCAGAAATTAATTTAAATAGCAATTTAAAAAGATGGTTTTCGAGAAATATTGGACTTTGGAAATCTAATAGGACATATTTCCTTGATGAATCACAAAAAACTTATAATTTATGCATGAATATAAATATACAAGCTCTTGAAAATATTTCTGAATGGGAGTCACACTACAAATTCACATGGTATCCAGAAAAAAAATATAATTTCTTCGACGAGAATCCTAAATATCAAGAACGAGGAGAAATGCTTGCACTGTTAAGAGGTCATCAACTTATAAGGGAAAAATTTTATTTAAGTAATAGTGAAGGGATATCAAATATTAAGCAAGTCGATGAACACGAAATGATTTTCGAATCTTCTTATGAAGATTGGTATATTATTGAACATACAAGACTAGTAGATTCAGATAATTACAGATTTAGGGTTATATATTCATGGAACAAAAATAAGCTGCAAATAGTAGAGAATCACCACGAAATAAAAATTATTAAGTAACTCCTTTTATACATTATTTTTAAAAATAAAAATGTTATCTTGTAGTAAATAATATTGTTTATGGATATTAATTTTTATTCGAAAAGGGTTCTTAAATTATTAGGTATTTTTATAGTTATTCCCCTCGTATTTTTTGAGATTAATATACTAAATAAACAAACAAAAGCCGAAAAAAATTTAATCGCCGCCTCAGAAAAAGATCTTTTCTTATATAGGCAAATGGGGGCTTCTTATCTTTGTATAGCTTCTAAAGCTGAAGTTGATTTTAATAAAGGACTTGGTATTGCCAGCGCTACTTTTGCAAATGTGATAATTGGCAAACATGGAGGGGCTATTAAAGAATTGGGAGGCAAAAAACTTGATGAAAAAAAATTATATAATGCAGGGACCTTTCAGATTGTTGGAAGCGCCCTAAACATTTGCCCTGAAAGCATTCCAAAGAATATCAAGAATGATTATGAAAAAAGATTAAAAAAGTTTGCAAAAGAAAGCAAAAAATAATTTATTAATTACCTGAACATTGAACTAACCGAACTCTCTTCATGTATTCTCCAAATAGCCTCACCTAGCATATTTGCTACAGAAAGTACTTTTAATTGTGGGAAATTATCTTTAACAAAGACAGGTATGCTGTTAGTAACAATAACCTGTTCAAATAAATCCTTAGTACTTAATCTTTCATAAGAAGGAGGAGAAAATACAGCATGTGAGGCACATGCAAATATTTTCTTAGCTCCTTCTTTTTTTAATAAATTAGCACCAGAACAAATTGTACCGCCTGTGTCTATCATATCGTCGATAAGAATAGCCGTTTTGCCTTTGACCTCACCAATAACTGTTAAACTTTCAGCGATATTATGAGCTGCTCTCCTTTTATCAATTATTGCTAATGGAGCATCATTCATTAATTTTGCAAAGGCTCTTGCCCTTGCTACTCCGCCCACATCAGGTGAGACAACCACAACTTCCTCTAAATTTAAACTTTCTAAATAATCAATTAACACAGGTGAACCGTAAATATGATCGCATGGTATATCAAAATATCCTTGTATTTGAGCCGAATGTAAGTCCATAGCGAGCACTCTATCTACCCCTGATTTCTCTAATAAATTAGCAGTGAGTTTTGCAGTTATAGACTCTCTTCCTGAAGTTTTTCTATCTGCCCTTGCATATCCAAAGTAAGGAATTACAGCAGTTATTTGTCTTGCAGAGGCCCTCTTGCATGCATCTACCATGATCATCAGCTCCATTAAACTATCGTTTACAGGCGCACATGTAGGCTGTATTAGGAATACATCACAACCTCTAATTGATTGCTGAATCTGAACATAAAGTTCTCCATCAGCAAATCGTTTAGATATTAAAGGTACATTTTCAATCCCTAAATATGATGCAATTTCTTCAGCTAATTTGGGATTTGTTGTTCCACTTACAAGCCTTAATCTACTATTATTTAGATTAAAGTTTGAATCTTTATTCTGCACTGCCGTGATAAAACTTGTCACGAAATTTGCACTATAAAACTATATCCTTATCGTAGTCGTTTATGTGAATTTAGCAAAAGATAATAACTAGATTTCTTAAAAAGTCACACCAATCAAAAAAAATATTGTTTATTAAAAATTAGAATCCTATTAATTCAGCCTAAAATAAAATAACTAATATTTGTCAATTAAAAAAAATTTGTATATCGTTGAATTTAGAGAATTAAAACCACTTTAAGGTTAAAGAATCAAAATATAATTTAAAAATGCCTATAGAACCAGTTCTTGCAAAAAAATCATTAGGCGTACTTATCCATCCCTCATGCATTCCGGGAGGTAGAGTATGTGGAACTTTTGGTAGAGGACCTAAAGAGTGGATAAAAAAACTTCATAAACATGGGATTGAATACTGGCAATTTTTACCTCTTACTCCTACTGACTCTACAGGGTCCCCATATAGTTCTCCATCTAGTTTTGCTCTTAACCCATGGTTTTTGGATATAGATGATTTAATCGAGAAAGATTTTATCCTTATTTCAAATAAAGAAGAATTAGGACCCACAAATCAAAATAAAAATCATTTTGATTTTGATGTTGCGGATGATTTAACTAAAAAATTAGGTTGCCTCCTTTTACAAGGATGGAGTTCACAATCTGAAGAGAAAAAACTTGATTTTTATAAATGGGCTATCAAGAACTTTTGGGTTGAAGATTATGCATTATTTGTTGTTATCAGAGAGGAGTTTAATATGTTACCTTGGTGGAAATGGCCGAAAGAATTTAAAATAAAAAATAACAAGTTTTTAAAATCATGGATTAAGGAAAGAAGTGAAGAGATACTTATTAAAAAATTAATACAGTGGCATTTAGATAGGCAATGGAGAGATATTAAAGACTTTGCAAAATCATATAATGTTAAATTAATTGGAGATTTGCCCTTTTATGTCTCTAGGGATAGCGCAGACGTTTGGAGTAATAAATCACTATTCTCAATTTTAAAAAATGGAGCTTTAAGCTTTCAAAGTGGTGTGCCACCAGATTATTTCTCATCAACAGGACAGCTATGGGGGACCCCAACTTACTTTTGGTCAAAACATAAGAGGACTAATTTTTATTGGTGGAGGGAACGATTTAAAAGACAATTTGAACTTGTTGACTTGTTGAGATTAGATCATTTTAGGGGCTTGGCAGGTTACTGGAGAGTTAATGGCAATTCTAAAACAGCAATTTGTGGCAAATGGATAAATTCTCCTGGGAGGACACTATTAAATAAACTAAAAAAAGATTTAGGAACTAACCATCTACCAATTATCGCTGAGGATTTAGGAGTAATAACACCTGATGTAGAAAAGTTAAGGAAAAATTTTGAACTGCCTGGAATGAAAATATTACAGTTTGCATTTGATGGAAACGAAAATAACCCTTATTTACCTAAAAATATTGAAGGAGAAAATTGGGTTGTTTATACAGGTACTCATGACAACTCTACTTCTATTTCGTGGTGGCAATGTTTAGATGAAAACTCAAAAAAAAGAATAAAAGCTCAGTACAAATTTTCGGAAAATCCTTCATGGAGTTTAATAGAAATAGGCATGGAAACAAATGCTAATCTCTTTATTGCTCCAATCCAAGATATATTATCTCTAGATGACTCAAGTAGATTAAATATACCTGGCACTATAAAAAATAACTGGAAATGGAAGTTGAATAGAACTTTAGAAGAAATAGAAGACAATATTAGAATATTTAGTGAGCTAGGTAATAATTTTGGGAGGACTACAAAATAGGTACTTATTAAGATTATTTATTAATGATTTTATTCTCAATATTTTGAATCTCTATAATTTTTACATTCAAAATAAAGTAACGCTTTAATATAAATATAGTTAAAACTAATATAAAAAAATATAAAAGACTTCCCTGCCAAGTAT
>CACAQQ010000026.1 GCA_902534675.1 uncultured Prochlorococcus sp. | reverse complement strand
AATAATTATCTGGAATATTTTTTAGTAAATGTTTTAAGTTAACACTTTGATTATAATTTAGTTACTAAAAATAAAAGATCATTTTGCGACTTTATTAATTGGCAAGAATACTCTTTTTCGGGTAATAAATATCCAATTGATGTCCAAATTGCAATTGCTTTTGGATTGATATCCTCAATTACGATTGTTCCTCCTTTCTTAATTAATTTACTGGCAAACCTAAGAGTATTAATATTTGCATCTGGAGAATGCAAACCATCATCTATGATCAAATCAAATTTCCCTATAAGATTCTTTTCTAATTTATCTAATGATTCATTAGAAGTTTGATCAACGTGAAAAGTCTTTATTTTATTTTCTTGAAATAATATCCTTTGATCATAATCTGCACCAATTATATTTGCCTTTGGACAAAATTCAGAAAAAGCTCTTAATGAGGCGCCAGGTTTCCCCTTAAAACTCATATGAGATACAGTATCTTCATTATTGGTTCCTATCCCAACTTCTAAGATATTTTCAATATCAAAATTTTTGGAAAGTAATTGACCATAAAGTATATGATAATTATGATTGTTAGCTTTATCACTTCCATATTTATTAAATAGTTTTTCTAATGTTTCTACAGCATTTTTCTCTTCATCAGATAAATTTATACTTTCAATATCTATTATCTGAATATTTTTTTTAGATACTTGACTTGACAAAAGATTTATCGAATTAAATATTTCATTAATTGTTTTCTTTGTTAATTTCGTCCTTAAGCTAGGATTACCATTGCTGTTTGGAGAATATTGATCAAAAGCAATTAATAGAGAAATAATTTGAGGATTATGATATAAATTTTTGAAAATATCAATTGGTTTTTCTAAGACTTTAATTTTTTTAAGTGCTATTTTTAGTTTATTAAACATAATTAATAGAAATATGAAATCGATAAGAAAAAACTTATTGAAGTTTAATTAAAAAACTTGTTAGTCTCAACCTTACTTGATTTATGTGTCTACATTCAAGAATTATAAAAATTTTAAACAGTTTTTTGCATCTCAAGAGCTTCTCAAAACTATAAATAGAAGTTTTCCGAATATAAAGTTATTAGCCTTATTAAATTTTAATTAATCATGTCATAGATATTAATGGATCAGGTGCTTTGGGAGCACTAGGTCGCAGGTTCGAATCCTGTCGCCCCGACTCTTAAAAACCAAGTCATACTAGAGAGTTACCCAAACTCTCTTTTTTTATGTTTATGTCTCAAAGTGAGAAAGGGGAGCTCTTGGGGGGGCTAGGATTATGCACTTTGATCTAATTTGTGCCTACTTTGAACTAGAAATAACTATTTAAGATACTTGTTTTCCTCCATCCCTCCTCTAGTAGTTTTTTATATTCTTTTCTAGCTCCTTCAATAGTCTCTACTCTTGAACCCTTCATAACTGGTTTACTACTCCTTTTATATACACATCCGTAGGAGATCATCATTGCATCAATACTAGGACTAGGCTTCGATACATCTTCAAAAGGTTCAAATACTTTTATTCTTGATCTATCCTTATTTATAAGAGTAAATTTTTCCATTACTACTTATATGTATTGAGTAATGCTATGTAAATTCCCAACAATATGAATATTGACATGCCTACACCGATAGCTTCATTTGGTTGATTATTCCAAAGCTCCTGAAAATATCCCATAAAAAAATTCACTCTCTAGTAAAGAATACTAAAGAAAATAATTATGGAACGAATAGAAAAGTATTACGAAGAAATTGGAAAAATAATAAAAGATTTAACTTTCTCTTATGTGGACAAACAAGGTGAGCTTTGGGATGATAGAAAAAAAGAATAGGAGAAAATTTGATTACTAAAGTGGATGATACTTCTTGGCAGAAAGAGTTCTTGGAGATGAAGTCACATTCAACCTCAGATGTAAGACTTCTAATGCAAGGTGCAAAAGGATTCAGAGAGGCTTGGCACTTAGGTACTCTCCATGAGGAATACAAAATCATGAAACGTAGAGAGCACCAACAACAGCAGTGACTAAATAACGAATACCAAAATACAAAAAGCCAAATTAAGTATCAAACTTAAGGTTTTAGAAGTAAATTTCATAAACAAAAAAAGGGCGACAGATTCGCCCTAAATAAAAAAGCTTGATAATCCCCATCACCCAGCTCTTTTGAAAATCTTAGCACTATATATGGTGTTTGTAAGTATTAAAAATTACCTATCGGTGGGGTTGTTTGTTCCTTCTTAATTTGTCATGATAGAAATCCCCATCATCCAGGCTCGCAAGGGTCTTTTTTTTTGCCTGTAAAAACGATTCAAAAAGCAACATATACATATAACAGTCTCTCTAGATACACAAAAAATCCATCACAAAGTATTAGGATAATATTACTAAAGGTAAGGTATTAATATGTCTCTAAAGAATCAAACTAATGATATTTATCCATGGGATTATCAAATAGGAGATGATGATTTCCAATTAGAACCTTGGATTCTAGAGAAAGGGAAAGAATTTGTGTCTATTGAGAAAAATATAGATAACAAAGGTTTTTTTTATTTACAAAAGAATAAGGAGAAACGTCTTTCTCTTAACTCTTTACAAATAAAATCAACTTATAATCAATTGATGAATTTTGGTTATAAGTTACGAATAAGCAAGATCTAATTTTCTTTTGATTTATAGTAATAATCTTCAGAATCGCAGAGTAATAATAACTAATTATTTCTATTAAATTTCTTATATTTTTTATTGTTGGGTCTGTCTCTTTTCTCAGCTTCGTTGACCCTTATCTCTCTCCCCATCCATTCAACATCTTGAAGATCATCAATAGCTTTTTTTTCGGAATTATAATCATTTAAATCCACGAAAGCAAAACCTCTTTTTCTTCCTGTTTCTCTATCAAGAGGTAAATAACATTTTTTAACTACTCCATAATTACTAAAAAGTTGTTCAAGATCTTCGACCTCAGTTTCCCAAGATAAATTTCCAATAAAAATAGTCATTTCTTTAATTTTTTTTTGAAGGTATAACATAGTTGCTTTGGACTAGTGAAGTTATCTCCAATCAAATGCTTCCATTGTTCCTACTCTAACTCTTTATTCGCTATGCAACGAGTAGAAAAACTTACATATATATTACAAACCCATTGCTCTTCTAAGCTTTGCAGCCTCATCTAAACCTTCCATAATAGTAAATGTAGAATTTTCAGTAGCTTCTTTTCTTAGCTTTGAAAGTTCACTATATTCTTCAGATTCATAAGCTTCGATCGCATCTTTCATGGAAGGGAATTCACAAATAACGGCTAAATCAGCATCTTCTGTCCTCTCTTTTCCTTGAGGCTCTGTATCTTTTGCAAAGACTTGACCTCCAACCTCTTTCAGTCATGGTCCAACTTTATTTACATATTTATCAAATAAATCTTGATTAATTATTTTTGCAGTCGATATCCAATAACCTTTAGCTCCTCTTTTATTCATTTATTTATCTATGTATTTCAAATAGACTACATCATTTCGTGTTGATCAAATTTATTTTTTAACTTTGCTGCTTTATGGATTAATCCAACTGCTTCTTTTCTTCCTGTCGCTTGTTGCGCCTGGCGCATTAAGTCAGCATATTTTTTGTTTAGTTTTTTCATTTGTTTGTTTGTTTGTTTAGTGTCAAAGACACAGGCTTAATAAGTGATTGTCATTTTTTGAATTAGTTCTATTGAATAGATCAACTCAACTTGTTTATCAGAAAGTATTTGACTCTTGCAGGTGGGATTCTTTTTCAAAAATTCTTTAGCCGGTCAATATTGCTTAGTCTTATCTCTACCTGAGATTAATTAACAATAACACAAGAACAAAAATATCTATTTGAAAGATGCTTAACTCTCTAAATACCTGCAAATAAATTCAAAGTTTTCGTAGTCTATAGTTATTGTCTTAAACCTATCTGTTTCTATTTTTCTATTCCCAAAATTCTGCAATTCAACTTTAATAGATGGATGTTTTATTGAGTACGATGGAGTAAAGCCAATACGCTTTGCACGTTTATGCAAATCCTTTTTAAGTCGGGGATCACAGCCACAGAACAAGATAGTTGGCCTAGAAGAATTACCTATGGAAGCATCAGTAATTCTTTGTTCTAAATCGGATGCAATATTTTCGAGAACTTTCATTTAAATTTTTTTACTTCGAGTGACATAATTAATAACCAATATTATTTCTAGGGTTAGTTATGTAAATTATTAAATTTAGAACGTAATTAGCAGGCAAGTTTAATGGTTTCAAAAGTAGCAAAGCAATTCCTTGAGTTAAGTTAAATCCTTTTTCTTCCATAAATAAAAGAAGGGGTTCATTTATACATTGTAAATAGATTGTCAATTAATAAATTGGTCAAACGGTCTTGAATCAACAACTTAGTAACTTAATTAAATTATTAAAAACTAGTATTTATTTAGTAACTTATTGGATATGAAAATAATTTTAAAAAGTGAAACTTCACTAGGTTTAGAATCCTACGAAGAACTAGGTTTTAATTCCGAAGAGGAACTTGAATTAGAAATTTCTAAACTTACTAAATTTAGACCTGAATTTGATACTAATTTGGAATAAGTTGATAGCGGTTCAAAAAGTAAAGGTTTAATTTAATATTCTCTATTTTTTAATTATTGGTTTTAATTTGATTCTCCCAAGTTAATTGCTCAACAACCATTAAAAAAGTCAGCCTGTATCCCTACTAGCTGACTTTCATGACGATGTAAGTTTTGAAAAACTATACGAATGTATTTGATGTTGTGATGCTTAAAACAACTGCAACAAAGAATATGTAAGGAACCACCTTGAGGGGTACATATCCTTGTTTTTTAGATATAAAATCCATTTATACAAATCCCGGAATAATTTGTCCAGTTGTTAGATATGCGCCAATAAGAGCAATAAAGCCAATCATCGCGAATCTACCATTGAGCTTCTCAGCTACAATTTTTTCCTTCTCAACTGTTTTTGTTTCGTTCATTTGTTTGGTTGGTTGTTTAGCTAAGATGCTTCCTAATGCAATCTTGAAACAAATCTAATAATAGAAAAATATAAATGTGAGTATAATTACTTACTCTCATACCCTCTATAAGCTGTACTTATTAGACTTTTTTAGATTTTCTCAATTTCAAAGGAACAATTATTCAATAAAAGTTAAAAAGAGAATTAATAGCTATTAATAAATAAAGGATATTAATGAAACAAAAAATCAATATAAATTTTTTAGAAAAATATATAGCTCATTTTGTAAATGATATTGAATATAAAAGGATTACAAAAAAATTAGAGGAATATGATTTAATGGCTGACGTTGATGATCAAAGATTTCATCACTTTTGTTCATAAATTTAAGTGTATGGTCCAGAGTTAAAAACATTATTTCTGCGACCTAGTTAACATGAGGCACTAGGTCGCTCAGGGGGGAGCTAAAGGGGGAGCTGAGGCTACATATTTTGTATATAGAACTATATACTTTGTATAATATTGAGACTCCAACTCGTTCCACTCTCTTGGTTATAACCTAGTCATAGCTTAGCTTTGTATTATAATCTCAAATAAAAGATCGAGTGCTTTGGGAGCACTAGGTCGCAGGTTCGAATCCTGTCGCCCCGACTCTTAAAAACCAAGTCATACTTTAGAGTTTCCCAGACTCTCTTTTTTATTGTTTACATTCTCACATGAGAAAGGGGCTCTAGGGAAGGCTCTAGAATCTTCGAAGATGCCCTTAGAAGTAGCTTTGAAGAGAATTGTTTATTGGTAGAATTTAAAGCGAAAGCATCGTCTGAAATAGAGAAAAATTTGAAATTTGGTGCAGGTATTCTAGTTATATTCCCAACAGGCTTAAATTTGTAGAGGTTATGTTCATCCAGCAGTTTAAAAGCATTATCTATTTGTGAATTAGGCCACAAAACCATAATAAATAATACTTAGGATATCAGAATAAAATGAATAAT
>CACAQQ010000025.1 GCA_902534675.1 uncultured Prochlorococcus sp. | reverse complement strand
GTCTACTAATATCAACCTTAATTTTGGTGAATATTCAACAACCTATAATTTTTCTTTATCTGATCCATGGATTAAAGGAGATAAACATAAAACTTCTTTTAGAACAAATGTTTTTCTAAGTAGAGACTATCCACAAGAATTTAGAAGCGAAAAGAATGGGAAAATATATGCTGTAGATGATAAAACGACATCTAGCTCTGATGCTTTTTCAACAATAGTTTTGGAAAAAACTGGAGGTGGATTTTCTTTTTCAAGACCACTTAATGGTGGGGATCCATTTAGGGTTTCTAAATGGAAGGTTCTTGCAGGGATGAATTTTAAGCAAATAAAAATGATTGATGGTAGTGGGAATAAAAAACCTTATGGTGATTTGACTCCAACTACAGGCAATATAAGTGACATAATCTGCATTGGATACACTCCAAAAGACGGTTCATGCCCTGCTCAAAATACATTAGTAAGCTTTATTGCAAGTACATCTAGAAATAATTTGAATAATTCTATAAACCCTACTTCAGGTAATAGATTAAGTTTTGGTACTGAACAGTTTGTTTCAGTTGGGGAAAGTTCTCCTACCTTCAATAGAATGCGAGCTTCATATTCTTATTTCATCCCAACAAAATTGATAAATTTAACTAAAGGATGTAGGTCAAGTAATACTGCTGGTGAAGATTGTCCACAAGCTATAGGTTTGCAATTCAAAGCTGGAACGACTCTTGGAGAATTCCCTCCTTATGAAGCATTTTGTTTGGGTGGAACATCATCTGTAAGAGGTTGGGGATCTTGTGATTTAGCTGTAAGTAAAAGTTTTATTGAAGGCACAGCAGAATATAGATTCCCAGTTTGGAGAATGATATCAGGAGCTTTATTCGTTGATGCAGGTAGTGATTTAGGTTCTCAAAAGGATGTCCCTGGGAAACCTGGTAAATTGTTGCAGAAATCAGGTTCTGGTTATTCACTTGGTGGGGGAGTTGGAGTGAAAACGCCGGTCGGCCCATTAAGATTAGATGTCGCCAGTAAAGACCTAAGTGGAGATTGGAGATATACACTTGGGGTTGGTTGGAAGTTTTAAGTGTTTTCTTGGCCAACTAATTATGATTCTTGCTATACCTTATCTGGTGTTATCTCCAGAGAAGGTATAGGCCTTCATAGCGGAGAAAAAACAAGAGTTACAATTTCGTCTTATGAAAAAGAAGGATATTATGTTTCTTTTAGGGACAAGCCTAAAGAGATTTTTAAGCTAACTCAAGATCTAATTGGATCTACCATGCTTTGTACTGCAGTTAAATTAGGAGGGAGGAACTTATATACTATTGAACATTTATTATCTGCATTGGCTGGGTGTGGGTTGAGTTATATACATATTGAGGTTGATGGCAAAGAGATACCTCTTTTAGATGGATCTGCAATAGAGTGGGTTAGAGCTTTTCAAGAAGCAGGGATAAAAAAAGCGCCTAAACCAGAAGATTTTTATCGAGAGATTAATAAATCAATAATTTTTAACAAAGAAGACTCAGTTATAGCTGCTACGCCCTCCGAAAAAACTGTAATTATTTCTTCAATAAATTTTTCCTATAAAGCAATTGGAAATCAAACTTTTGTTATTGAATTAAGTCCAAAAAGTTTTGTTGAAATGATTGCTCCAGCAAGAACATTTGGTTTTAAGGATCAATTTCAAGAATTAAGTGAACTTGGTTTAATAAAAGGAGGAAGTTTGGAAAATGCCCTAGTTTGCGATGGTGATGTATGGGTAAATCCACCATTAAGATTTGATAATGAACCAATAAGACATAAAATTTTAGACCTAATTGGGGACTTGGCTTTGGTAGGGTTACCTAAGGCACAAATTTTAGTTTATAAAGGATCACATTCTTTAAATGCTTTATTGGCCTCATCGCTACAAAATTAATTCAATCTTTAATTGTGTTGGAAAAGAAATTAGCCATTGAGAATAACCAACTCTCCTCTGAAAAGATACTAGGTTTATTACCTCACAGATATCCCTTCGCTCTTGTGGATAAAGTCATAGAGAATATTCCTGGAAAGCGAGCAGTCGCAGTAAAAAACGTTACTATTAACGAGCCTCAATTTCAAGGACATTTCCCTGAAAGGCCATTAATGCCTGGAGTTCTTATCGTTGAATCAATGGCGCAAGTTGGTGGAATAATAGTAACACAAATGCCAGATCTCCCAAAAGGACTTTTTGTCTTTGCGGGAATCAATAATGTTAAATTTAGAAAACCTGTTTTACCTGGAGATCAATTAATAATTTCTTGTGTATTATTGAGTATTAAAAGACAAAGATTTGGTAAGATTAAGGGTGAGGCACATGTAGATGGGAATTTGGTTTGCGCTGGAGAATTAATGTTCTCATTAGTTGATTAGGGGTATGGAGAATAAAAATACTGAATTACATCCCAGCTTTAGAGGTGTAAATGTTCACCCTAACGCTTTTGTTGATCCGAGTGCCGAACTACATGATGGGGTCATTATCTCTCAAGGCGCTATTGTCGGCCCCAACGTAACTGTCGGTAAAGGAACCGAAATAGGACCAAATTCTGTTATTACTGGAAGAACGAAAATTGGTATTAACAATAAAATTTTTCCAAATGTTTTTATAGGTTTAGATCCCCAAGATCTTAAATATAAAGGGGCCTCTACTGAAGTAATTATTGGAAATAATAACACTTTTAGAGAATGCGTGACTATTAATAAGGCAACTGATGAAGGAGAAAAAACTATTATTGGAAATAATAATTTGTTAATGGCTTACACTCACATAGGCCATAATTGTGAGCTTGGGAATGGGATAGTTTTATCAAATAGCGTTCAAGTTGCAGGCCATGTAAAGATTGAAGATAAAGCTATTATTGGTGGATGTTTAGGTATTCATCAATTTGTACATATTGGATATTTAGCAATGATCGGAGGAATGACTAGGGTAGATAGAGATGTACCTCCTTTTTGTTTAGCCGAAGGACATCCTGGCAGATTGAGAGGATTAAATAGGATAGGGATTAAAAGAAGCGGTTTGATGGAAAACAAAGATTTTAACTTAAAGTTACTCCAAAGTACTTGGAATCTTCTTTTTAAGTCTAATGATTCGGTTTTAAATTCATTAGAAAAAGCAATGAAAGGAGAATTAGATCTTTCATCTTCAAAATTATGTAAATTTCTAAAAGAATCAATTTCTAAGGAAAGACGCGGACCAATGCCTCTTGTGAATTTATGAATAAAAAGATATTCATAAGTACTGGAGAAGTATCTGGAGATTTGCACGGCAGTTTGTTATCAAAAGCATTATTAGATGAAGCAAAAAAAAAATCTATTAATTTAGAAATTTGCGGATTAGGTGGTGAAAGGATGAAGAGAGAAGGTGTCAAAATTCTCCAAGATACTACATCAATTAGTGCAATAGGAATTTGGGAGGCCTTACCTCTGATTCTTCCCACGATAATAATTCAAAAAAGATTTTATAAATTATTAAAAAAATATCCTCCAGATTGCTTAATTCTTATTGACTATATGGGTCCCAATATAAAAATTGGAACTAAATTAAAAAGATCGAACACTAAAATTCCAATTTTCTACTACATCGCTCCTCAAGAATGGGCATGGAGGGTAGGAAATAATACTACGACAAATTTAATAAATTTTTCTGATAAAATTTTGGCGATTTTCAAGAAAGAGGCATTATTTTATAAAAAGAGGGGTGGAAATGTATTGTGGGTTGGACATCCCATGATTGATTTGACAAAAAAACTTCCGCTAAAGAAAGATGCCCGAACTATTCTAAGTCTTCGCCCAGATCAAAACATTCTACTTTTAATGCCCGCATCAAGACCTCAAGAATTGAAATATATATTACCTACTTTTATGTCAGCGGCTAGAAAATTACAACAAAAATATCCAAATTTGGTAGTTTATATACCTTCCTGTAGGAAAGTCTTTGATGAAAAATTCAAAAAGGCCTTCAGAGAATATCAAGTTGAAGGACAAGTGATTTCTCAAAAAGATAACGCAAGGTTAAAGCCTTATATTTACTCGCTTACAAAAATTGCTCTTTGTAAATCCGGAACTGTTAATATGGAATTAGCTTTATATGGAATACCTCAGATTGTTGGTTATAGGGTAAGTAGGGTAACCGCTTTTATTGCAAAAAAAATTCTCAATTTCAAAGTAAGATTTATTTCTCCTGTAAATTTGTTAGTTAATAAGTTAGTAATCCCTGAATTTGTACAGAAAAATTTTGACGAAAAGAAAATCTTTTATAAATCTTGTAGAATTCTTGAGCGAAAGTCAGAAAAAATAAAAATTAAAAAAGGTTATGCTTTTTTAAAAAAAGAATTAGGAGAAGAAGGTGTAGTCCAGAGAGCTGCTAAAGAAATTATTAACTCTATTATTTGAACTTTATAATAAGTAAATGCAATACTTTTTACCTCTAATAATTGCTTTTTCAATATTTATAAACCCTGTAAACGCTTTTGCAGATGAATTGATTCTTGCAGGAGGTTGCTTTTGGTGCCTAGAACATGATCTAGAGTCATTAAAGGGGGTAAATGTTGTACAAAGTGGCTATTCAGGTGGAGATTTACAAAATCCTACCTACGAAAATCATGAAGGACATCAAGAAGTGGTTTTGGTGGACTACGATTCCCAATTAGTAACTTTACCTGAGATACTTAGGCTCTATTTTAGAAATATTGACCCTTTGGATGCCAAGGGTCAATTTTGTGATCGTGGTGATTCTTATAGGCCAGTGATCTTTTTCAAAGATGAAACTGAGGAAAGTGATGCAAAAAATGCAATTGTTTCCGCCTCTAATGAGTTGCGAGTGCCATTAGAGAAAATATCTGTAGAACTAAAATCAAAAGGTTACTTTTGGTTGGCAGAAGAATATCATCAGGATTTTGCTGAGAGAAATGAATTAAAATATAAGTTTTATAGATTCTCATGTGGGAGAGATCAAAGGTTGGATGAATTATGGGGCGATAACGCAAGATCAACAAATCTTTGGACTGAATAATTTTAAATATATTTATTTGTTTTTAATCCATTGAACAAGAGTTTTAACTCCAAAACCGGTTGCACCTGATGGATTAGACCCCCTATTCTTATCAGTCCAACAAGTCCCAGCAATATCAATATGAGCCCATTTAATCTCTTTATCAAAGAATTCTTCTAGAAACAAAGCAGCAGTTATTGAACCACCTGCTCTAGGACCTGTATTTTTCATATCAGCTATATGAGACTTTAAACCTTCTTTATAAGATTTCTGTAAAGGCATTTGCCATAATTCTTCTCCAGCCTGGGCTGATGCAGCTTTTAGATCATTTGCTAGATCATCATTATTGCTCCAAAATCCAGCTACATCATTCCCTAATGCAATTACAATAGCTCCTGTTAATGTGGCGAGATCTATTATTGCATCCGGTTTTAAGTTGGATGCGTAAGTTAAAGCATCAGCTAATGTGAGTCTACCTTCTGCATCGGTGTTATTTATTTCAATTGTCTTACCGTTAGATGCCTTAACTACATCTCCAGGATGTACTGCAGATCCATTTATCATGTTTTCGCAAGCTGCCACAATAAAATGTATTTCTAATCCCTTTGGCTTTATTGCTCCAAGTGCTTTTGCTGCTCCTAAAACTGCAGCGCTTCCGCCCATATCATATTTCATCATTTCAATTTGGGAGGCTCCTACTTTCAGGTTATACCCTCCAGAATCAAAGGTTAAACCCTTCCCAACAAGCGCAATCTTTTCTTTTATAGGCCCCTCTGACTTCAAAGTAAGATGTATGAATTTAGGATCTAGATCAGAACCTTTAGCTACAGCTAAATATGCACCCATTCCTAAAACTTCACATTCCTTCCCCTCTAAAATCTTTACTTCCAAACCATGATCTTTAGCTATTTGAGAAGCTTGCATAGACATTTCCAGGGGTGTAAGACTATTTGGAGGGGCTGCTACAAGTCTTCTTGCTAGTTCTACACCTTCACATATTTTTTTTGTCTCTTCAAAGCTAATATTCTCAAATTTTTTTAAATTCAAAAACTCTATTTCTTTAAGAACTTTGTTTTCATCTTTTTTCTTATTGAATCTATTGTCCTTATAAGCAGATAATCTGGCTGACTGAGCTAATTGATGTATTTCTAGTTCTGAATCTATTAATTCCCAAGGAAGCAAGATGCTGATTTTTTCATTTTTATCAACAGTTTTCCTAATTAGATTTCCT
>CACAQQ010000024.1 GCA_902534675.1 uncultured Prochlorococcus sp. | reverse complement strand
CTTCTCACTTTATTTAGGAAATTATTTTTTTCTGATCTTCAAATTCAAACAGTATGATTGATAAATTAGTATTTAAGGGATAATAAGAATTATCTAAAATATTACAATGCAATTATTCCTTGCTGACTGCCAATTCCCAGATATTGATAATCAAGTAAAAGCTTATCAATTATTTGTGGAGGCCTGGGAAAACGGTGAAATTGCAAAATCAGATAAAACAGACAAATTTGAGATGTTATTTAGAGTGCATGCTCCAGGGGAAGGTAGGGTAGTTTGTTTATGTAAGGCACATAGTGATAAGGAAATTTTTGAGCATTTTGCTCCATGGAGAGCAAAATTTGGCATTCATATGGAATTTACGCCTGTAATAAGTTGTCAGAATATTGTTGATTACCATAAAGATTTGTTCAAAACTTTAGGGTAATTAGCTTAAATCTCAAATCTATCGTGATTAAACCTTTTCCCAATCTTAATTATAAAAAAAAAGATAGAAATTTTTCCTCTTCAAAAAGTAAACTTAAGCAAGAAGAAAATGTCAAATCTAAACCATTAATTATATTTGGCTTTATCATCTCATTAACCTCCATTTTTTTGCTTTTATTCACCATAAATAATAAATTTGGATGATTTTTGAGTAATTTGCTCTATTAATTGCAAACAGATATGTTCTATTATGGATTAAAGAATAACTAAATATATGGCATTTAACGAAGGGGGAATGGCATCGGGCCTTCTTATCATTGCAGTATCAATAGTTTTTGCTGCCGGTTTTGGATTTTTAGTCTTGCATTTTGTACCTGGAACACCATTTTAGGTTATACAACTGAATTTGATTCACAAAATATCTTAAACATTGACAGTTTCTAAGTCCTGCATTTGATTATCATCAGAATTAGTTTTCTTCTTTAATCGATAGGCATAAATTAAAGAACCTAAGGCTAGGGTACTAGAGGCAAAAATCCCCGATATGAGTATCAAGGCAAAAAGACCTCCTATTATTCCCCCCTTTAATCTAAGCAAATTTGATTTAATTAAAAGTATTGATAAAAAAACAATAGTTGCTTTAAGAGAAGAGATTTTCAAAAAAGTAAATGGATAAAAAGGATTTAACAACATTTCTTTGGCGGAATATAATTTAGGTTGATTCTAAAAATAAATTTAAAAAACCGCATAAAAAAAGACTCAAATGAGTCTTTTAAAATCTATATTAAATATGATGGTTTATGCATCAGGGTCAAAATTCTTTAGATTTGGACCCGCCACAAGACCAACAAGACCAAAAAGGACTAAAGACCCAATTCCAAAGCCTGCTGCCCATGGATTGAAACCACCTAAAGCAAAAGAAGCTAATAAATTCATGATTTTAAAAACATAATATCTCCGAGATAGCATACAGATTTTTATGAAAAATATACCTATATTGAGACATTTCTTCGTAATTACTAGAATCGTTTAACCATCCCTTTATTAAAAATCCACAAAATTTTTATTATTTGTTTTATTATCTAAGCATTACTATTTTGTTGAAGCACTTTAAGACCATCAAAACTTTTTTTTCTAATGACTTCCAACTATACCTTTATTTATGATGGAGAATGCCCATTCTGCAACCATTTTGCTGAGCTCCTTGAGATCAAAAGTAAGATAAATAATATTAAAATTCTTGATGGTCGTAAAAATTTAACTCTAATTAAATCCCTCCTAGAGAAAGGTTATGACCTAGATAAAGGAGCTATTCTCCTGAAAGATGAAGATATTTTTCATGGGCCAGATGCAATTAATACTATTTGCAAACAAATAAACAATCCTTCAAGTAGTTTACTTTTGTTACTTTCTAGAGTATTCAAATCAAATAAACGAACAAATTTGATATTTCCTTTACTAGTCAGAGCCAGAAGATTCGCATTGATATCAAAAGGTATATCAATATCCCTAGTTAAAAAATAAAAACTTTCTAAATATTAAATAACATATTTATAAGCTTCTGTTTCAATAAATGATAATTAATTATTTCTTAGCTAGAACTAAGTGGTAACAACAAGTATTAAATGATAGAAAACTTCAATCCCTTTATTTCATTGGGCGGTGATAACCAAAAAGTTAATCATATGGCTGAAGCGGCACTTGAAATGAATTTAACATGCAATGATTTAAAGAAGGATTTAAATTTAACTGATGGAGATGTAGTGGATATGTTGCAACTAGTCATGGATAGGTTTAAAAATAGTAATTAAACAAATATCGTAATTAATTAATCACTATATATCTATTATTTTTTAATGAAAACAGTACAAATTGAGTTTTCGAAATATGAATTAGTTAACTTTTTATGGCCTGAATTAATAGAAGACTACGGATTTGATAAAGCCAGAAAAATAGTTTCTCAGGCTATTGACTTACAAAAAATGAATGCGACTAAAAATAGCACCATACCAATAATATTTTCAGGAACAGGAGGATTAGCTCTAATCTCAATACAAATGCTAGAAAAAGAAAACATTGAGATTAGTTATAAAGATAATCAAGTTTTAATATTTAATCTAAAAAGAAAGTCATTTCAAATCTTAAATGAAGCAAACTAATCTAAATTAGTAATTTCTCGATAAACCCAAAATTATCTTATAGTCAAATAAAACAATTAATTGATAATGACTTTTAAAGCAACCTACCTTGGATCTAATGGTTGGCTTATAAAATTTAAAAAAACCAATTTAATTATTGATCCTTGGCTCAAGGGAGATTTAATATTTCCTCCAGGTGAATGGTTTTTTAAAGGATCATTAGAAGAGGAAATTTCAATAGATAAAAAAATAGATATTATTTTGTTAACCCAAGGATTACCTGATCACTGTCATGTTCCAACATTAGAAATGTTCAGAAAGGATATTCCTATAATTTGCCCTAAAAGTGCTGTTGAAACATTAAAAAAAATTGGTTTTAGTTCAATTAATGTGCTTAAGCCAACTGAAAAGACAAATTATTATAATTTAAGTTTTGAAGCCACTGCTGGGGCTCCAGTACCACAAATAGAAAATGGATATATTGTTAAAGACGATCAAGATAATGGGTTTTATATAGAACCCCATGGATTTCTTGATGAAAATTTAAGCAAGCAAAGTCTTGATGCAGTCATTACTCCTACAAAAAATTTAGAATTACCCATAGTAGGTTCTTTTGTAAAAGGTGCTGATATAGTCCCTAAATTGATTAACAAATTTAATCCAAAATATATACTTTCAAGCACCATAGGCGGAGATGCAAAATATTCAGGTTTTTTAAATAATTTTATTTCCGTTCAGGATTATGAAGAGGAATTAAATTGTAATCTTGTAGATCTAAAGTGTATGCAATCTATTATGATTTAAACGAACAAAAAAAGATCTTTAATTAAGTCATTTAGCTTGAAGGTAAATCTACATTAAAAGGAGCTCAAACAATTCATTCATTTTTTTTTAACTCAATACTTTTATTAGCTTTAAATAGTAACTATATATGTGAAAATTCAAAGCTGAATCTTGTAATGAGAAATAATATTAATGGTGACTTTTCCATAGTAGAAAAGATATCTGAGTTAAAGCCAGGATCATTTATAAATATTAATTGGAATAAAAAAAAGCTTATGCTTCCATATTCTCTAAGAAAAGATTATATTTCCTTTACAGATAAAAAATGGGACTGGAGGTACCAATTTAATAAGGACGGATCGCCTGATATTAATAATCCTTCTTTATACGAATTACTTCCTTCAGGAAAAGTTAAAGCACATTACTGTCAATCAGAAGATAAAAGTTCTAACTTATAATTTCAAAATAAATATTGTAGATGTTTTAACTTCTGAACTTCTTTGTAAAGATGAACAATCAAATAAATCAAAAAAGCATTTCAAGATATGTAAAACTTAAAGATTACAAAGTTTTTGATTATGAAATTCCAGAAATCTTTTTGGACTTCGTAATTAAGAAAAATGCTGTAAATGTTACGACCAAACTAAAATTGGTAAAAAAAAATAACAATACCAGAAATTTAATTCTTGATGGCACAGATATATTGATAAAAAAAATATTTATAAATGACTCATTACTAGAAGAGAAAGACTACAAACAGCAAAAAAATAACTTAAAAATTAAAAATATAAATAAAGATAATTTTTTATTAAAAATAGAGGGAATAATTAAACCAAAGGAAAATACATCCCTTTTAGGAATGTATGAGAGTAATGGAATTATAACTACGCAATGTGAGGCAGAGGGATTTAGAAGAATAAGTTTTCACTCCGATAGACCAGATATCCTAAGCAAATACACTGTGAGAATTGAGGCCGACAAGAATGATTATCCTGTTTTACTTTCAAATGGTAACATCGTAAAAGAAAATGATCTTACAAATAATCGACATGAAATAATTTGGCAAGACCCATATCCAAAGCCCTCATATCTATTTGCATTGGTAGCGGGTAAACTTAATTGTGTAAAAGATAAATTCATAACAAAATCGAATAAAAAAGTAAAAATAAATATTTATGTTGAGTATGGTGATGAAAAATATGTCCAACATGCAATAAGTTCCTTACAGAAATCCATGAGATGGGACGAAGATAAATATAACCTAGAATACGATTTGTTATTGTTCAATATAGTTGCAATCAGGCACTTTAATATGGGAGCAATGGAAAATAAAAGTCTCAATATTTTTAACTCAAAACTAATACTCGCTAATTCTGAAACAACAACAGATGAGGAATTAGAGAGAATAGAAGGTGTGATCGCCCATGAATATTTCCATAATTGGACGGGCAATAGAGTGACTTGTAGGGATTGGTTTCAATTATCTCTTAAAGAGGGTTTAACAGTATTCAGAGATCAACAGTTCACAGCAGACCTTCATAATCGTGAAATCAAGAGACTTGAGGATGCAAAATTTCTTAGAAGAAATCAATTTAGAGAGGATTCTGGTCCAACATCTCATCCTGTAATGCCAGAAAGATACCAAGAAATAGACAATTTCTACACGACCACGATATACGAAAAAGGATCAGAAATAATTAGAATGCTTAACAAGCTTGTAAAAGATGAAAATTTCTATAAAGGATTTAATAATTACATCTCAACATATGATGGGAAGGCAGCAACAATAGACCAATTTGTCGATAAAATTTTAGAGCATAATAAGGAAATTGATCCTGAAGAATTTAAAGTCTGGTACAAGCAAAATGGAACACCAAAAGTTAAATTCAAGAGAATCTGGGATCAAACAGACGAAAAGCTTAGAATTCAAGCCTCTCAAAGTAATCCAATAAAGAAGAACCCATATAATGATTTACCTCTAATAATTCCTATAAATCTGGCTATATTTTTCGGAGACAATAAAACAATAGAAAAAACAGTTGTTTTAAAAACAAAAAAACAAGAATTTATTTTTAGGAATGTTAGATCTCACCTCCAAATCCCTTTTGTAACTTATTTTCGCGAATTCTCTTCACCAGTTGAGTGGGAATCTGACACTACCTGGGATGAAAAATTTTTAATCTTAAAATATGAAAAAGATTTTTTTACACTATCCAATACTGTAAGAGAATTATTTAAAAAAATCATTTTATGCAGATTAGATGAAAAGCCAGATCACAAAGTTGAAAATAAATTAATAAGCACTTTAATATCATTTATAAAAAATAAAGATATAAATTTGTCTTTGTTATCAGAATTACTAAGTGTTCCAACATTTGCTGAAATTGAATCAGAGATGGAAAATATAGACCCTTTAAAGATATATAAAACTATTGACGAATTAAATCATTTATTCGGAACCAAATTAAAAGAAGAATTATATTTTAAACTCCAAGAAATAGAAAAAAATCTATATAAAGTTTGGCCAGAAGGTAAAAATGAAAGAAAACTAATCGAAACTATTTGGAAACTACTCTTACACAGTAATGATGAGGAAATTAAATGCAAAATAATTCATTATGTCGATAGTAATTCGATGACGCTAGCAAAAGCTGCATTGAATTCTTTCAGTAGGATTAATTGTCCTGAAAGAAAAATTATTTCAAATATATTCTTCAATAAATGGAAAAATAATAGTGTCGTTTTGGATAGTTGGTTCTCATTCAATGCATCTATAGAAATTGATCAAAAAACAAACAGCATTGAAAAATTATTTGAAAATAAGTTTTTTGATTCAAAATCACCAAACACTTTAAGAGCTATATTAAATACTTTTGTAACAAGAAATAGTACTTTTCATGCAATGGACGGTTCTGGCTATAAATATATCGCAAAAAAGATAATTGAATTTGATAAATTAAATCCAATCGTAATTTCCCGTTTTGTGAAAGTATTTAGCAGATACAATTATTATTCAGACCCTTACAAAAGTAATATGGT
>CACAQQ010000023.1 GCA_902534675.1 uncultured Prochlorococcus sp. | reverse complement strand
AGATTTATTGGCAGCGACTGGGATGAACTAGATGATACAAGCATTTCTGTTCCTTATAATGTTAAAGCAAATAATACTGGAAGTGTTAGGGTTCTTAGTCCAAATACAGAAAGAGAGTATGCTCCTGAAGAGTTAGTGAGCTCATTAATTAGAAAATTAATTAATGATGCTGAAACATATCTTGGAGATACTGTTGACTCTGCCGTAATTACAGTACCTGCCTATTTTAATGAATCTCAAAGGCAAGCTACAAAAGATTCTGCAATATTAGCTGGTATTAAAGTAGATAGAATTCTAAATGAGCCTACTGCAGCAGCTCTAGCTTATGGTTTTGAAAAAAGTTCATCTAACAATGTTTTGGTTTTTGATTTAGGAGGAGGAACATTTGATGTCTCATTATTAAAAATATCTAATGGTGTATTTGACGTTAAAGCCACTTGTGGAGATACTCAATTAGGAGGAAACAATTTCGACTCAAAAATAGTAGATTGGCTTGCTGAAAAATTTCTTGCTAAACATGAAATTGATCTAAGAAGGGATAGACAAGCTTTGCAGAGATTAACTGAGGCTGCTGAAAAAGCTAAATGTGAATTATCCGGATTGCTAAAAACAAAAATATCATTACCTTTTATCACTACAAGTAAAGATGGCCCATTACATATTGAAGAGACCTTAGATAGAATCATATTTGAATCATTATCTCAAGATCTATTAGATAGATTATTAGAGCCTGTTCAAATAGCCTTAGATGACTCTGGATGGAATGCAGAAGACATAGATGAGGTAGTTCTTGTAGGTGGCAGCACTAGAATCCCAATGGTCCAACAATTAGTCAAGACACTAGTTCCTAATGACCCTTGTCAATCTGTTAATCCAGATGAAGTCGTTGCTATTGGTGCTGCGATACAATCTGGAATAATTAGTGGTGATTTACAAGATTTACTGCTAAACGATGTTACTCCTTTATCTTTAGGTTTAGAAACTATTGGTGGTCTTATGAAGGTGCTTATACCTCGTAACACTCCAATACCAGTAAGACAATCTGATGTTTTTAGTACATCTGAAGCTAATCAATCTTCAGTTGTTGTTCAGGTAAGGCAAGGCGAGAGGCCATTAGCTTCTGAAAATAAATCACTTGGTAAATTTAAGTTATCAGGAATACCACCAGCTCCTAGAGGAATACCACAAGTTCAGGTAGCATTTGATATTGATGCTAATGGTCTTTTAGAAGTTAGTGCAACTGATAGAACAACTGGAAGAAAGCAAACAGTAACAATTTCTGGGGGCTCTAATTTAAATGAACAAGAAATTAATTCGATTATTGAAGAAGCTAAATCAAAAGCTAATGATGATAGAAAGAGAAGATCTGTCATTGATAGAAAAAATAGTGCTTTAACTCTTATTGCACAAGCTGAGAGAAGGCTCAGGGATGCCTCTTTAGAGTTTGGACCTTATGGAGCTGAAAGACAACAAAGAGCTGTTGAATTAGCCATTCAAGATGTTGAAGAATACATAGATGATGATGATCCTCAGGAATTAGAAATTTCAGTAAGTGCTCTTCAAGAAGCATTATTTGGTTTAAACAGAAAATTTGCTGCAGTAAGGAAAACTGATAATAATCCACTACAGAGCATTAAAAATACATTTGGATCTCTAAAGGATGAACTGTTTTCAGATGATTATTGGGATGATGATCCTTGGGATAGTGAAATGAATAGAAATTATAGAAATTCGAGGTATGGTAATTCTAGGGATGATGATCCATGGGATAATGACTATTTCCTCTAAAAAAGATTATTTGTCGATTTTGGGTTTATCCCATGATTATGACAATAAAGAACTTAAAAAGGCCTTTCGAAGAGAAGCAAGAAAATGGCATCCAGATTTAAATAAAAATGATCTTAATGCAGAAGAAAGATTTAAATTAATTAATGAAGCATACGAATATTTACGTGATCCCAATAGAAGTAAAAATTATTCGGATGAAAATATCCAGGATGATTTCGAAAATAATAATTTCAAGACAGGTTTTCCTGATTTTCAAGATTATCTTGATTCATTATTTGGATATGAATACTCACAAAAGAATTACAACGAATATGATGATCAATCATTTGAAGATGAGTCGATTAATACAAATAATGATGAATTTAATAATTATGAATACCCTACACGTTCTCCAGAAGAGCCGCCTCCAGTTAAACTCCACCAAGATATTGAAACAGTTATTGAATTAACTCCTGATGAGGCCCTAAATGGAGCCTCAATTTTAATAGAGCTTGAAGATGAAAGCGTAGTAGAAGTTGATACCCCTCCTTTCGCTGGAGATGGATGGCGATTAAGACTTGAAAATATTGCAAGAGGAGGTAAAGATCATTATCTACAGTTAAAAGTTCAAACGGAAAGTGGTCTAAAAATAGATGGCTTAAGAGTTCTTTATAAATTAGAGTTATTTCCTCATGATGCTCTTCTTGGTTGTGCAGTAGAGGTTCCTACCCTTGATGGAAATGTCACACTTCAAGTGCCACCAAAATCATCTACGGGAAGAATGTTACGTTTGAAAGGTAGGGGTCTAACTTTCGAAGATAATGTTGGTGATCAATATGTTGAAATCTTGGTAGTGATACCTGCTGATATTAATGATGAAGAAATTGCTTTATATAAGAGATTACAAGAATTATCACTTTCTGATTCTTAATCAAATAATATATTACTAGAAAAATCTATAACTATGAACATATTTGTTCTTTTATATAATTCAGGAACAGATAAAGAAGGAATTCATTCAATTGAACTTAAAGGGAGGACCATTGTTCTTATGTTTGAAGATAAGGATGATGCAATAAGATATTGTGGTCTACTAGAAGCTCAAGATTTTCCTTTGCCAACAGTTGAATTGATCAACATAGAGGAAATAAAAGATTTTTGCATTAAATTAGATTATGAATGCAAATTAGTAGAAAAAAATTTTGTCCCTAAAACCGCAGAAGATAGGTTATTAATTTCACCCCCCCAGAAAAATCTAGAAGTTGAAAGTTGGGAGGAAGACAAAAATAATAATAAAGATAACATTGATATAAATACCATTAAGGAAAATCTTGAAAAGTTGCTTTAGCCATTAAGATATTAAAATAATTATCAAACAAATAAAACATGACAACTGCATTATTTGAAACAGAAGTTGGGAACATTAATATTGATTTTTTCTCTGAAGATGCACCTAATACAGTTAAAAACTTCACTAACTTGATTAGTGATGGTTTTTATGATGGTTTAGCTTTTCACAGAGTTATACCTGGATTTATGGCTCAGGGTGGATGTCCTAATACTCGTGCCGGCGCATCTGGTATGCCTGGGACTGGAGGTCCTGGATATAACATTAAATGTGAAATTAATTCCAATAAACATCTAACAGGCTCACTTTCTATGGCACATGCAGGAAAGGATACAGGTGGTAGTCAGTTTTTCATAGTTTATGAACCACAGCCTCATCTTGATGGAGTTCATACAGTTTTTGGTAAGACAGATGATATTGATGTAGTGCTAAAGCTTACTAATGGTTCAAAAATTCTAAAAGCAACTTTAAAAAAGTAATTTAGCCTTCAAAAACAATACTAAATGTCTCTTTATCTAGATTAAATTTTCTTGTAGATGAATATAGGATTTCATTATTAATAGTAAATTTAGTATTGATTAATTTGATGCTACTTTTTGGGTGTAACGCCTGTTCAATGTTTCTAGAAACAATAATTCCAATCTTTGTACTATTTTCATAATTGGATAAAAATTGAATAAATAATTCTATATTCTTAATTTCTTCATCAGTAATGTTGGAATTGGTTCTATTCTGATCATGCAAAATTCGCCAAACTAGTTTTGGTCGATTCCAAAAAGCCAATAATCTTGGTGTACTTTCTAGTTTAATATTAATGTTCTTATCACTACAGAATTTAATAACGTTGTTTTTAATTGGAACTAAATCAATAGATTTATATTTTCCGTCAAGAAAAATTGATATAAATGGATCGATATTTCTGGAATTAAGATTATCTTCATCTATCATGTGGCCTAACTTCGTTTTTTTTACACTCAAATATTCTGCATTATTATCGTTTGGACAAATTACTAATGGAACTCTCTCAATAACCTCTATTCCATAACCACCTAATCCAGCAATCTTTCTAGGATTGTTTGTAAGTAATTTTAGTTTTTTAATCCCTAGATCGGTTAATATCTGTGCTCCAACTCCATAATTTCTTAGATCAGCTGGAAAACCTAATTTTTCATTAGCTTCTACAGTGTCTAATCCACCATCCTGTAAACTATAAGCTTTTAATTTATTTATAAGACCAATACCTCTACCTTCTTGTCTCAAGTAAACAACTACACCTTCTTCCTCTTTTTCTATCCTTGATAAAGCAGCCTCTAACTGGGGTCTACAATCACAACGTAATGATCCAAAAGCATCGCCAGTTAAGCACTCTGAATGCATTCTTACTAGTACAGGTTCGCTTAATTTTGATGATTTTTGTTTAACTAATGCAACGTGCTCTGAACCATCAAGTTCATTAACATATCCATAAGCTTTGAAATTACCAAAAATACTTGGAAGTACAGCATCGGATTTTCTAAATACAAATCTCTCAGTTTGAAAACGATAACTGATTAAATCAGCTATTGATATTAATTTCATTCCCCACTGTTTTGCATACTCTTTAAGTTGTGGAAGTCTTGACATAGAACCGTCAGGATTTTGTATTTCGCAAATCACTCCAGCGGGATAAAGACCTGACATTGCCGCAATATCTACTGCCGCTTCGGTATGACCTGCCCTTTTTAATACTCCACCTTTCTTGGCTCTTAGTGGAAAAATATGTCCTGGCCTTCTTAAATCATCAGGTTTTGTATTTGGGTTTATAGCAACTTGAATTGTTTTTGCCCTGTCTTCAGCGGAAATTCCAGTAGTAACATTATTTTCAGGCCCAGCATCAATTGATATCGTAAAAGCTGTTTGATTTTCATCTGTATTTCTATCGACCATTAATGGTAAATCTAAAGAGTCAAGTTTTTCACCTTGCATAGCTAGGCATATTAGACCACGTCCCTCAGTAGCCATAAAATTAATTTGCTGCGGAGTTGCAAACTGAGCCGCACATATTAAATCTCCCTCATTTTCTCTTCTTTCATCATCTACAACAATTATGCATTCACCATTTCTTATAGCTGCCAAGGCATCACTTATAGGATCAAATTCAATTTTAAAAGATTCATTTATATCCAAAATTGTTCCATTATTTGATTTGGGACTTGTTTCTTTCATTATTCCTATCAATATAGAAAAATAGTGTTTTAGTTACCTTAAATTCAACACTTTATAATCCTATCTCAAAGTCTGCCAATTCAAAGAAATGAATGTTGCAATAGTAGGTGCTACAGGTTACGGTGGTATTCAAGCAGTAAATCTTTTAAAGAAAAATAAAAACTACAAAATTTCATTTTTAGGAGGTAATAAAACGTCTGGATCAAAGTGGAATGATAATTTCCCTTTTATTTATCTAGATAATGATCCATATATTGAAGAAATTTCAGTAGATAATATTTCAAAAAATGCGGATGTTGCTTTGCTTTGCTTACCAAATGGTCTATCCTCAACCTTGACAAGGAAATTATTAGATAGAGGAGTTAAAGTTATTGATTTATCAGCTGATTACAGATATAAGTCCTTAGATGAATGGAAAAAAGTATATACCAAAGAAGCTGCTATTTATAAAAGAAATGATGATGATTTATGTGAAGAAGCAGTCTATGGTCTTCCTGAAATAAATAAAGAATCCATTTCAAACGGAAGATTAATTGCATGTCCAGGATGTTATCCAACTTCTGCACTTATTCCATTAGTTCCTTATCTTTCGCAAGGAATTATTGAAAATGAAGGTATAGTGATTGATTCTAAAAGCGGAACTTCTGGAGGAGGTCGAGAACCAAACCAAAAGCTACTCTTATCAGAATGTGGAGAAGGTCTGTCAGCATATGGATTGATAAACCATAGACATACTTCAGAGATCGAGCAAGTAGCATCTTTAATTTCTGGAAATAAAATTGAACTGCTTTTTACACCTCATTTGGTTCCAATTTCAAGGGGTATGCATTCGACTATATATGGAAGATTAAGAGATCCAGGATTAACTTCTGATGATTGCAGAATTCTTTTGGATAATTATTATAGAAATTTCAAAAATATTAAAGTATTACCTGTAGATACATACCCTTCAACAAAATGGGTTAAAAATACAAACCAAATTTTCCTTTCTGTTAAGGTAGATATACGAAATGGAAGGATTATTATTTTATCTGTAATTGATAATTTATTAAAAGGACAGAGTGGGCAAGCGATTCAAAATTTAAATATTATGAGTGGATTTTCAATGGATGACGGCCTTGATTTAACTAACAATTTTCCATAAAATTACTTCTTATTAAAAAACCAGCATGAGAAATTGAGTGAGGTAAAATTTTATGCTCAAGGATCTGTATTCTTTTAGAAAGTGATTCAATATCATCATCATCTCTAATTGACAATGCAGCTTGCATTATCAAAGAACCACTATCTACCTCCTCTTCAACAAAATGTACTGAACAACCAGTTATTTTTGAACCATTTAATATAGAATCGTTTATAGCAGTACCACCCTTATATGCAGGAAGTAATGATGGGTGAATATTAATAATTTTATTCTTAAACTTATTTATAAAGAAGGGAGTGACAATTTTCATCCAGCCAGCCATTACAATGAGTTCAACGTCGAAATTATTTAAAGTATTTATAATTTCTAATTCAAATAGCTCTTTTTGCGAAAAGTCTTTACCCCTTACTATTTTGTGAGGTATTTTCATACTTTCGGCTCTTTTTATACAACCTGCATCATCTTTGTTAGTTATTAGAACTTTTATATCTATATCTAGCTCTCCTTTTTCTGAAAGATTAATTAACTCTTGAAAGTTTGTTCCTTTCCCAGAAGCAAGTACACCTATTTTTAATTTTGGTGAAAATTTTTTAAATTCAGATATCTCAGGAGAAATTATGTAATTAAATGATTTATCCAAAGTTTTTTATCCAATGATAAATTCATATGAAATAAAAAAAACCCTCAAGTCTAAATATTTATATTCAAAAACATATTTATTTGAAGAT
>CACAQQ010000022.1 GCA_902534675.1 uncultured Prochlorococcus sp. | reverse complement strand
AAATCTGTAGGATCAATTTTTCTTTAATTGATTTTTGATTAAATATTCTGCAATTTGTAGAGTAGCCAAACAATCATCTTTATTATATTGGATAATTTTTTTTAAAAATATTTCGTTTTCTGTAATTTGATATTGAATCCACCAATAAAGGGCTTTCGAGCCACTTACATTTTTCTGCATCCATTCAAATCCAAGCCAATTAGAAACAGTTTTTAAGCCATAGTTTTTTAGTGGTAATATCCAGGACTTTCGTATTAAGGTATGTAAGTCTATAAATCTTGAGGCAAGTGAATCAATTTCGTCAAAACTAAAATTTAGGTTTTTAGCAATATTAATTATTGCTATCTTTTCAGTTTCTCCATAATGTAAAACTGGCCATTCCTTTTGTGAAAAAAGTATTTCAATAATTTTCCTGTAAGATTCTCCTTTATTGTTTTTGAGATTTAAAATTGGTTTATAGATAAGATCTTCTTTTTTTGTAAACAAATTATTTATTTTTAAAAAACCATATAAAAAGTCATGCTTGTCATCTGGATTTGATTCAATGTCAAATATATAAAATCCGGAACAAGTTTTTTCTAGTAGATCTTTAGTATAATTTTTGTTGGAAATGAGATATGGTTTCCCAGAAATATAAGCTTTTGCTTGCTTTACAAATACGGAAGCTTTTTCATGCTTTTGATCATTGAATTTTGATAATTTCTCTCCAAGTTTTTTTTCACTATACGAAGCTAATGTTTGGATATCAGATATTCCATTTGTTATGAGTAATGATGCCGTTTTTGATCCTATCCCATCTATATCTGTTAGATTTCCATTTTCTTTTGCTTCTTTGTCACAAAATTTTTGCCATGAACAAATAGTACATTTTTTTCTATCTTGAGTTATTTCTGGCATAAATCCCTCCAAGCATTCATTCAAATTTAATAAAACATTCAAAACTTTTCTTCTTAATTTTTTATTTAAATAAATTTCTTCAACATTAACTTTTTTATCAAAACTTGAAATTACTAATCCTTTCTCAATTTTAGATTCTTGAAAAGATTCCAACAGGATAGAACTAAAAGCTAAGTCGAATAAATGTTCTTTAGTGGTTTTGTGGCCTAACTTATAAACTGCAGGTAAATATTTATATTGTCCCCATTTACTTTTACCTTTAGTCTTTAAAAGTAATTGTGGACGAATCTCTGCGTTAATATTTTTGAAAAGATTCCCTTTGATTTTTAATCCAATGACGCCTTGATAACCATTTTCACAGGCTTTTAATCCTGTATATATTTCACTATTACAAAATTCAGAGAAAATTTGAAACTGATTAATTTTATCTATAGCTTTATGTGGAGACCAAACTTCATAAGATTTTTTACCCTTAAAATCTAGCCATGCTTTTCTTTTGCATCTTGTAAAACTTTTTAAGTGAAGAGAATTCAAATTATTTTTTAAGGGCTGTTTTAAAATTTACTTATTTAAATTAGTATAGATAATTAGAAGAAATCAAGGAAATTTTAAATTTGACAGCTGATAAATTAGATAAGATAAAGTTTGGCACTGATGGGTGGAGAGGAATTATTGGATTTGATTTTAATTTATCCAATCTTTCAAGAGTTGTAGTTGCTGCATGCCAGGAGTTGCATTATCAATTTTATAAAGAAGTTAATTCAAAGAAAATTATTATTGGATATGATCGTAGATTTATGGCTTGTGAATTCGCCAAGCAAATAGTGCCATTTGTAAGAGGATGTGGTTTCGAACCGATCTTATCTGATAGCTTTGTTACAACACCCTCTTGTAGTTTCTATGCCAAAGAAGTCGGTTGTCTTGGAGCGTTAGTAATTACAGCAAGTCATAATCCATATAATTGGCTAGGTCTGAAAATAAAGAGCTTTAATGGATGTTCTGTTGACGAATCTTTTACAAGTGAAGTTGAAAAAAGATTAATGCTTGGAAATTCAATTGAAAAAATAGATGGTGTTAATCAATTGGTAGATATTAAGAAATTTCATTTAGATAGAATTAAATCCCTTTTTGATATTGACTTTATTTCCAATAGATTGAAAAAAATGAAATTGAGAATTTTTGTAGATTCTATGCATGGTTCAGCTGCAAATTGTATGACTGAGATTTTTGCTTCTAATGATTTAGAAGTTATTTCTGAAATCAGAAAAGATGCTGATCCTTTTTTTGGAGGAAAACCTCCTGAACCTCTTTTAAATTATGCAGATGATTTAAATCAAATACTAATGAAAAATTCAATAAATGAAGTTAAAACTCTAGGAATTATATTTGATGGTGATGGTGATAGAATTGCCGCAATTGATGAAAAAGGAAGATACTCTAGTACTCAAGATTTACTCCCCTACTTTATTAGCTATTTGGGCAAAATTAAAAATAATTCTTATCCAGTTTTAAAGACTGTTAGTGGTTCAGATATTATTAAAAATATATCAGAGAGTCAAAATAGAGATGTTTTTGAACTTCCAGTTGGCTTTAAATATATTGCTGAAAAAATGATTAAAGAGAAAATATTTATTGGAGGAGAGGAGTCTGGGGGAGTTGGTTTTGGTGACTTTATGCCCGAAAGAGATGCTCTATATGCAGCGATGGTTTTATTAAATGGAATTGCTGAAAAATCTCAATATTTATATGAAACCTTAGATGAAATTCAAGAAGATTTTGGGCCAAGTTTTTATAAAAGAATTGATATTAAATTTCCAAATCATTCAGAAAAAAATAACGTAAAAGAATTTATCATAGATAATATTCCTGAGAATATAAATAAGCACAAGTTAAAAAGTATCTCAAAAATTGATGGAATAAAGTTGAGAATTGATAAAAATTTTTGGCTTCTTTTTAGGTTTTCAGGCACGGAACCTCTTTTAAGGTTATATTGTGAAGCACCAAAAAAATCTTATTTAGATGAGTTATTAGAATGGGGTCAAGGATTTATAAATTTGGCAGTAAAATAAAGATGAAAAATTTATATTTAGCGAGTAAGAATAAAGGTAAAATTGAAGAATATAAGAAATTGCTTGTTGGAGTTAATTGTAAATTATTACTCCAACCAAAATCATTAGAAGTTGAAGAGGATGGACTAACATTTAGAGATAATGCAATTAAAAAAGCGAGCGAAGTTTCGAGAAAAACAAATAATTTCTCAATAGCAGATGATTCAGGAATTTGTATTGAAGCACTAGATGGTAGGCCTGGCATTTACTCATCTAGATATGCAGAAAATGATCAGAAGAGAATTGAACGAGTTTTAAAAGAACTTGATGGAGTTCATAATAGAAGTGCTTTCTTCATTGCCAATATTTGTATTTGTTCCCCAGATGGTGAAGTGATTATTGAATCTGAGGCCAAATGTCATGGCAATATTATTTTAAACCCGAGAGGGAAAGGTGGTTTTGGGTATGACCCAATTTTTGAGGAGAGTACTACCAGATTAACTTTCGCAGAAATGAATAATGATATTAAAGATTCTTGTAGTCATAGAGGTAAAGCATTAAAAAAAATTATTCCAGATTTAATTGAAATTTTTTCTTAAATTCAATTAACCCAAGAACCGTGAAGGCCATGAGGAATTGAAATGGGTAATTCATAAACAGCTAATTCTTTTAAGTCTTTTGCGTCTAATATCACTAAATCGCTTCCTCTTCTTTCTCCGTTCCATAGAAGTATAAATAAAAATCCCTCATCTTCTTTTGCAGAGTTTTCTGATGGAACCATAATTGGTTCACTTACGAATCCGCTTGGACCTGCTGACCAAGAAATCTCTTCCTTAGAGGTTAAATTTATTTTTTTTATTGCTTGAAGTGGAGCGTTCCCCAGCTTTTGAGATGTACTTGCCATCCAACTATAAGTTGCTGTTAAGCCTAAGTTTTTAGGATTTACAACAGCAAATTCACAACATTGTTCACTTAAAGTTTCAAGTTCACTAGTTTTTTTCTTTAGATCGATGATTGATCTTTTCAGTTTTCCTTCTGGATATTTATCAAAGTCAATATCCCTAAAATTCTCGTCTGGACCAACTGATGGGAAATCATCATAAAAAATACTATCTAACACGATTTTTGAGTCTTTTTCAAATGCATTTACATGATGAAAAACGAATCCTTCTGGAGCATCGATTGTTAACGGTGGCTGACCTCTAAATAAACCACTTTCTCTGGGGATGATAAAAAACTTTGCCTTTTTATTTGGGTTTGATTTTAGACATTGTGCTGCTCCTCTTTGACCCATTACAAATGGAAGAGGATTGAAATCAATGGCATTCTGTAAAAAAATCGCCCAATTAGTTGTAATTGCGAAATCATGAAGGAATGCAAAGCCATTAAAGGTATCTTTTCTGTCGAAAATAAGTTCTCCAGAATTTGAACCAGCATTATTAAATTCCATTAATCTAATGGTACTTTTTGGCCCTGTTTGTACTCCAAAAGTGACTAAAAGTTCTGAAGATGCATTTGAGTTTAGGTCTGTTTTGGGATGAGCACTGAATGCTTCGTTAGGCTTGAGTACCCCTTTTAATGTTGTTAAACCAATAGTGTCAAGACTATCAGGATCCATTGCATGAGGACCGGCTGCTTCCCATAATGCGAGTATTTCATCTCCTAATTTAACAACATGAGTATTAGCGATATTCTTGAATTTTAGATCTAATGCATTATTTAAAATCCCTCCATTTTTTTGTGTCCCAAAAACACCTCTATAAATAAATTTATTTATTTTTTCTTCTTCCAAATAGCCTTTAGTTTTAACAAATCTATTTGTTAAGAATGGCTGACCATTTTCGAATTTTATGGATGTTATCATTCCATCTCCATCAAATGGATGATGAACCCATTGTCCACCTCTCTCTAATATTCCTGGTCCATTTCTTAATAGTGTTCCATTTAAATTTTTAAGATTATTACCTTTGCTGATTTTTAGTAGCTGCTTGGTTAGCTCCTTTTTTACATTTTGATACGCACTTGACCAATCTTCTTTATTAAAACTTTTAAATTTATCAATTTTTTTTTCTTGTAAATTAGTCACAACAAAATTGTAAGTACATCTATTTTCGCCAAAAATCAACTGAATTGTGGCTGATTCGAAAAAATTCCTATTTTATTGATTTTCTAGCATTCCTTTACTGCTTGGAATTGAATCAGATCTTCTTAGATCTATTTCGGTAGCCATTCTCATTGCTCGTGAAAAGGCTTTAAAGCAAGCCTCAACTATATGATGTGAATTGCTACCTCTTATTTGATTGATATGCAGAGTAATACCACTGTTATTTACAAAGGCAATAAAAAACTCTTTTACTAGTTCAGTATCATAATTACCAATTCTTGGAGCTTTTAATTGAAGATCATAAGATAGATGTGGTCTGCCGGAACAGTCTAAAGTAACTTGAACTAATGCTTCATCTAATGGGGCAAAGAAATGTCCAAATCTACTGATTCCTTTTCTTTCTCCCAAGGCTTTTGAAAATGCTTTGCCTAAAGCGATTCCTACATCTTCATTTGTATGATGATCATCAATATGGGTATCTCCAATTGCTTTTATTTTTAAATCGAATAAACCATGACTGGATATTTGATGAAGCATATGATCTAAGAATGGTATCCCAGTTTCAATCTCGGAAATCCCATTCCCATCTAAGTTTATAAATACAGAAATATCTGTTTCATTCGTTTTTCTTTTTATTTCAGATTGCCTTAGAGATGACATTTTTATGCGAAAAATTTAGTTTACATTCCATTAATGCAGTAACCCGCATCAACATAAATTGTTTGGCCTGAAATGCCGCTAGAGAGATCACTCAACAAAAAAGCAGCAGTATTACCTACTTCCGTTTGAGTGACTGTTCTGCGTAAAGGAGCCTTTTCTTCAACATTGTGAATCATATCTAAAATGCCACCTATAGCAGAACTAGCAAGTGTTCTAATAGGTCCAGCACTTATTGCATTAACTCTGACTTGTTTTTCGGGCCCAAGTTCTGCAGAAAGATATCTTACTGAAGCTTCTAAAGCTGCTTTTGCAACTCCCATCACGTTGTAGTTAGGAATCGCTCTCTCTGATCCTAAATAAGTTAATGAGACAACACCAGCACCATCACTAAAAAGTGGTTTTGCTGCTTTACATAAAGGTGCCAACGAATATGCACTTATATTAAGAGCCCTATCAAAACCTTCTGAAGAGGTAGCACTATAATCTCCAATCAATTCATCACGTCCTGCAAATGCTAGGCAGTGAACTAATCCGTCAATTTGCTTCCATTTGTCTTTTATATTTTTAAAGATTTCTTCAATTTGAGCTGGATTTTGAACGTCAAGAGGCAAAAATAACGATGGGTTTAACGGTTCAGTTAGTTCTCTAACTTTAGATTCGAATCTTCCCTTATCATCAGGCAAATATGTGATTCCAAGTTCTGCGCCAGCTTTTGAAAGTTGTTGAGCAATACCCCATGCTATTGAACGATTATTGGCAATTCCAGTAACAAGAATTTTTTTGCCAGTTAGATTTAGAAGCATTTTGTTTATTATTTCTATATATTCTCCTATATAAAAGTACCTATCTTTACGGATTACTGCAAAATATACAATAATTTTCAAATATCAAAGAATATTTAACTTAAACATGGTCAGAACAAATTCTATGGTTTTGGAATTAGGTTTTCAATTACCTAATTTCGAAATGTTAAATGCTAATTCTTCGAATAATCAATATTTTAATTCTCATAGTCTAGATAATCGGCATTTACTTTTAATGTTTATTTGTACACATTGTCCATTTGTTAAATATATTGAGAATCAAATTTTCATCTTAAGTAAAGAAATTGAAAATACAGTTCAAACTGTTGCAATTTCTAGTAATGATATTGTCACTCATCCTTCAGACTCTCCTGAAAATTTGAGATTACAAGCACAATCACAGGGATGGAGTTTTCCTTATCTATATGATGAAAATCAAAAATTTGCTAAGCAGTTAAAAGCGGCTTGCACCCCAGATTTTTATCTTTTTTCAAATGAAGGAGATGGTAATTTTTTATTGTTTTATCATGGCCAATTAGACGATAGTAGACCAGGTAATAATATCCCTTTGTCTGGTGAAGATTTGCGCTCTGCTGTAAGAGATTTGAATCAAGATAATTCTTATCCTTCAAATCAGATGCCCTCTTTAGGTTGCAATATTAAATGGACCCCTGGGAAAGAACCGAGTTGGTTAAAGTGAATTAAAATGTTTTTTTACCCATACAAATATGGTTAAGGGTTAATATATTTACTATGCAAATACCACCATTTACTTTAAATAGGCAGTTCCAAGAAATTGGCGCTGAAATTGAGAGTGAGGTTTTGAAAGTTTTAAAAGGGGGCCAGTATATTGGAGGACAAGAGATTGCTAAATTTGAGGAGAGTTTTTCTAATCTGATTGGTGTTAAAAATACTATTGGATGTAACAGTGGAACTGATGCTTTAGTTTTAGCTTTGCGTGCATTAGATATTGGTGTGGGTGACGAAGTTATTACCTCATCTTTTAGCTTTTTTGCTACTGCAGAGGCTATTAGTGCAGTTGGTGCTAATCCTATTTTGGTAGACATAGATCCTGAAACTTATCTCATTAATACTGAACTAATAGAACAGGAAATAAATTCTAATACCAAGGCGATTATGCCAGTTCATCTATTTGGGAATGCAGTGAATATGACTTTAATAAAATCATTGGCCAACAAATATGATTTAAAAGTAATCGAAGATTGTGCTCAGGCGACATGCACAATTTGGGATAATTCCAAAGTTGGTAGTATCGGTGATATAGGTTGTTTTAGCTTTTTCCCTACTAAAAATTTAGGAGCTGCTGGAGATGGTGGAGCAGTAACAACTTCAGATCAGAAGATTGCAAAAAAAATTAGAGAATTGGCTGTCCATGGA
>CACAQQ010000021.1 GCA_902534675.1 uncultured Prochlorococcus sp. | reverse complement strand
AAATCTTTCACGGAGCAAAGTTAATTACAGAAGAAAATTGCGCGGATATTGAATTAGAAATCAAAAGAATAAATCCATCAGCATTAATAATTGAACTTCCAAGTAATCCAATGCTCAAATGTGTAAACATTAAAAAAATTTCAAAAATTGCAAAAAAGCTCAATATTCCGTTAATTGTTGACGATACAATTGGTTCGAATTTAAATATAAATTCCATAGAACATGCAGATATAGTTTTCACTTCACTTACAAAAGTTTTTTCAGGTAGTGGAGATATTCTTGCCGGATCATTAATACTAAATCCAAAAAGCAAATGGATTGATCAGTTTAGAAATGCATTAAACGAGATTAATATTCCAATACTTTCCGATGGAGATATAGTTTATCTGGAGAAAGTTAGTAGAGATGTAAATCAAAGGGTTTTTGCACAAAATAAAGCATGTTTAGAATTAAAAAAAAGATTAGAAACTCATAGCGAGATTAAAAATATTTTCCATCCTGAAAATTGTCCAAATTTTAATTCTTTACTTAATTCTGATGGAGGATACGGCTGCTTATTATCGTTTGAATTAAATGGAGGATTGAACAAAGCTAAAAAATTTTATGATTCTCTAAAAGTATCTAAAGGACCTAGTTTAGGTACAAAATTTACTCTAGTTTGTCCTTATGTTTTACTAGCTCATTATGACGAGTTAGATTGGGCTGAAAGTTTTGGTATACCCTCGCACCTTATTAGAGTATCAGTTGGATTAGAAGACCAAGATCAATTATGGAAAACCTTTTCTGAAGCACTAAATAATTTCTAAATTCCTAGTATTTACCGTATAGAAACTTATATACTTTTTTTCTGAATAATAGTTAGTATAAAAATATATTTTCTCAATATATAAATGGCAAAAATTTATGAGGACAATAGTTTTGCTATTGGAAACACTCCATTAGTAAAATTAAAATCAGTTACTAAAAACGCGAAAGCTACAGTACTTGCAAAAATTGAAGGTAGAAACCCCGCTTATAGCGTCAAATGTAGGATCGGCGCCAACATGATCTGGGATGCAGAGAAAAGTGGGAAACTTACAAAAGACAAAACTATTGTTGAGCCAACTTCTGGGAATACAGGAATTGCTTTGGCTTTTACTGCTTCAGCAAGAGGTTATAAACTGATCCTTACAATGCCTGAATCAATGTCAATTGAAAGAAGAAGGGTTATGGCAGTGTTGGGTGCTGAAATTGTTTTAACAGAGGCATCTAAAGGTATGCCTGGAGCAATAGCTAAGGCTAAAGAAATTGCAGAAAGTAATCCTTCTCAATATTTCATGCCTGGTCAATTTGATAATCCAGCAAACCCTGAAATTCATTTCAAAACTACTGGACCAGAAATATGGGATGATTGCGATGGTGAAATTGATGTCCTAGTTGCAGGGGTTGGAACTGGCGGCACAATTACAGGAGTTTCAAGATACATTAAGCAAGAGAAGGGCAAGAATATTACTTCTGTAGCTGTAGAACCATCACATAGTCCTGTTATTACACAGACAATGAATGGAGAAGAGGTTAAATCCGGACCACATAAAATCCAAGGAATTGGAGCAGGATTTATTCCTAAGAACCTAGACTTATCAATCGTTGACAAGGTTGAACAGGTAACAAATGACGAATCTATAGAAATGGCTCTTAGACTAGCTAAAGAGGAAGGTCTATTAGTAGGAATATCTTGTGGTGCTGCTGCTGCTGCTGCTATTAGATTAGCTGAACAAGATGAATATGCGGGGAAAACTATTGTAGTTGTTCTACCTGATTTAGCAGAAAGATATTTATCATCAATTATGTTTACTGAAGTTCCAAGCGGAATCATTCAAGAACCAGTAAAAGCCTAAATCTATTTTTTCTCCAGTAATGAATCTGGTGAAATATACATCGCATCGCCATAAGAGAAAAATCTAAATTTTTCTTTTATGGCTTTTTTATACAAATTTAATAATCTTTCTCTACCAATCATTGCACTTACTAAAAGTAATAATGAACTTTTAGGAAGATGAAAATTAGTTAATAATCCATCAACTACCTTAAATTTATAACCTGGTTTAATTACTAAATCCACGTACTTTGCTATGGGAATATAGTCATTAATTTCGTGAGAATAACAACTTTCAAGAGCTCTCACGCTAGTTGTCCCAATAGCAATTATTCTTCTATCTGTTTTCTTTATTTTTTTTATTTCCTCCACTACTTCCTTATTAACACTTACCCATTCTTTATGAAGTTTTAAGTTACTTAAATTTTCTTGATCAATTGGTTTGAATGTTCCATAGCCCACGTGCAAAGTTATCGGTAAAATTATTACTCCTTTTTTTTTTAGATTGAAAATAAGACTTTTGCTTAAGTGTAAACCAGCAGTTGGCGCAGCAACGGCCCCTGGATTAGTTGCATACTCAGTTTGATAACTATTCTCATGAAAAGATTCTTCTTCGGTATTTTTTATATAAGGCGGGAGAGGGATTTCCCCGTATTTATCAAGAAGGTCATTCATTGAATTGAGATCAGTTATATTTTCAGGAAATTTAATAAATCTCCCTCCAGTTTCTTCATCAACCCCATCAACCATTAAATTAATATCTTGTGCAGAAGGAGATTTTAATATTATTTTTCTATTTATTTTTAACTTTTTCGCGGGCTTTGCCAAACATAACCAAACACATTCATGGGATCTCTCTAAGACTAATAATTCGACTAACGTCCCATTTTCTAATTCAACATTTAACCTAGCTTTCATTACCTTAGTATTGTTAACGACTACAAGATCACCTTCTCTAAATTCATCTAAAAGATTCTTGGTAAATTTATTAGTTAAGCAGTCTTCTTCTAAAACACTATTTCTAACTATCATCAATCTTGATTCATGCCTTATTGCAGAAGGTTTACTAGCAATTAATGAAGGATCAAGTAAATAATCATAAGATTCAAGCCGATAATCTCTTTCGTTTTTATTAATTTGAGAAATCAATTAAATTTAAGATACAAGTCTCTCTGTCTCATTTTCGATCAGGTTAGCCAAGTCTTTCAAGAATGAAGCACCATCAGCTCCATAGATCACTCTGTGATCAGCTGTAAGATTTACTTGCATTATTTTTTTAACAGATATTGAACCATCACTATTAGCTACAACAGTTGGTTTCGATGATGCTATCGCTAAGATCGCACCCGTCCCTGGGGGTAGTATTGCGTCAAATCTATCAACACCAAACATACCAAGGTTAGATATGGTAAATGTTCCCGTTGAGTATTCATCTGGTTCTAATTGTTTTGATCTCGATCTTCTTACGAGATCTTTCCATTGTCTAGATAATTCAAATAAATCAGTATTGCATGGTTCTTTTAATACTGGAGTTATTAGTCCCCCATCTTCCATTGCAACAGCAACAGCAATATTTATATTTTCTGGATAAGAAATTCCATTTTCTGAAAAGCTTGAGTTAACTTGAGGATGTTTCTTTAGTGTCTTTGCCACTGCCTTTACAAGTAAAGCAGTCATAGTAACACCGTTCTGTTTTACCTTTTTGTAGAAATAATCTAATTTATCTGTATTGATAGAGTAACCCACCCTAAAACATGGAACATCTAAACTAGATTCCATATTTTTATTTACCGCTTTTTGAAGAGTATTAAATTGAACTGTTTCTCCAGGATTACCAAAACTATTACCTGAAGTTTCTGGTTTACTTTCGACTCCCAAATTTGCACCAGGAATACTTGCAGGAGAACCACCTTCTCCTATCCATGGTATAGAAACAGGTTGGCCATTAGCTTTTAAAATATCATCTGCTTGAATTCTTCCATGAGGGCCAGATCCATGAACCTTTGCTAAATCAACACCCATTTGAGAGGCTAGTTTTTTAGCTCTTGGAGATACAATTATCCTCGAAGTAACATTACTTGTTGCGGCATTAATTTGATCGACATTAAAAGATGGGACAGGCTTTTTACTCTTTAAGACGACTTCTTCAGCTTCTTTCTTGATATTTTCAGTCTGGACTACTGGTTTTTCTTCAGTTTTATTGCTTACCAATTCCAGTTGATCCGAGCTAGAAACTTCGGTTTGATTGCCTTTATTTTGTTCTTGAACTGAAGCTATCTCATCCTCATTTTCTACAATGAGACCAATAGTTTCTCCAACAGGTGCAGTGCTGCCAGCAGGCATTAAAACTGCTGCAAGATATCCATCTTGAAAAGATTCAACATCCATATCTGCCTTATCAGATTCAACAACCAAGACAGATTCTCCTCTTTCAACCTTATCTCCCGGATTTTTCAACCATTCCACAATTTTGCCCTCCGTCATAGTAGAACTCAAGGCAGGCATAAATATTTCGTGAGACATAGGAAATTTGTTATAGCAATGGTTTTCAAGGACTGTCTACCAAAGTGTCTACTATTTATGAGGTTAGACGCCTTTTAAACACTTGTTATTATTATACGAAATCATGTTCTCAGTGGAAACTCTTAAAACTTAAGAAAGTAATAATTTAGATCGATTAAAATTTTAAATTTTCGCAATTAAGATCTACTTATTTTCATCAAAAAAAAACTTTTCTCTATTTATTATCTATAGATTGAATAATTCCGTCTTTAACAGTAATAGAGACTTGCATTTTTTCAATAAGATTGTCGCCCACAGTGACATCACAGAAACTATCCACTTGCCCTTGATCAACAATTTCGTCCATTTTTAATTCGCGAACTTGACTTTGTTGTTGAAGTAAATTTCTTTTTTGTTCTTCAATTTCATTTCGTTTTGCTGCAACTTGTTGTTGCACCTGACTAACCTGTTCTTGAACTCTTGGATCTAGAGGATTAACCGATTGGGATCTAATATTATTTACTATTTGCTGCCCCTCCTGCTCAAGTTGAGATAATTGCTGGTCAATGTTTGAAATTGCTTTACTTAATTCTTTTTCAGCATCTTCTTTCCAAGTTGGTGTAACTACAGCTTTAATAGCTATAGAGCGCTTTATAGATATTGAGTTTTTTGTTTCCATAAAAAATTAAATTACCTTTTCAATATAGATAGAACAAATCAAATTTTCTTACTAAATTTGTTTTCATACATATTTTCTATTTGTAATAAATATTTTTTTTCTATTTCTTTTCTTTTTTGTTTAAGAGTTTGCGTTAACAAACCATTTTCTAAAGTAAAAGCATCAACAAAATAACAATCTAATATTTGTTCTTCTGATCTTGCACCTAATCTACGTTTAAGCAAATTATTAATTTGAGATTTAAAAAATGTACCAATATTCTTATTCAAGTTTAATTTTGAAAGGTCTTCTTCCAAAAACATGCTTTTAACAAATTCGACATTAGGCACTACAAGGGCTGTTAAACATTTCTTATCTTGTCCTACTAGTTGAATCTGATTAATAAATTCAGAACTAAGGATTTCGGTCTCTAGCGGATTCGGTTCTATATTTTCACCACTTGACAGCACTATTGTATCCTTGGCTCTTCCTGTTATAAAGAGGGAACCATTTGGTATGAGAAAACCTAAATCACCAGTATCAAACCAACCATCCTTGGATAAAACTTCTTTTGTAGCTATTTCATTATTAAGATAACCTTTCATTACTTGTGGTCCCTTAACAAGAATTTTTCCAACTTCTCTGAACTTCAGAATCTTTTTTTTATCATCATTCACTATTTTAATTTCAGTAAATGCTAAAGGCTGTCCGGATGATCCTCTAACATTTAATTCTCTTCTCCTACAAGTTAATACTGGACTAGTTTCTGTAAGTCCATATCCCACTAAGACATCTACACCTAAAGATTCAAAAAAAAGATCCACATGTTCTGGCAATGCACCTCCGCCGTTAATGGGAAATTTCAATTTTTCTCCGCATAGTTGTCTAAGAATATTCGGCCATAAAAAAATAGTAGACAATTTATGTAAAGGATATCGGCTAATAACAGATCCCAGTAAGGGGATTTTTGATTTAAAAGTTATTTGATTTATATCTATATTTCTTATCTTTCTAAGACTTCTTTTGAAAACCGAACTATTACTTATCAAAAACTTGATAAGTTTTTGCTTTTTGGAAGGCATTTTTTTCAAAGCCTGAAAAAAACCATCATGTATTGCTTCCCATAGTCTCGGTACAGTAGCCATGACAACGGGTTTTATTTGTGTAATATCATCTTTAAGAAATTTTGGAATTGTATAATATTGAGAACAACCGCATGAAAAAAAGAAGTATTCAGCACTTCTCTCATAAGAATGCCAGATAGGCAAAACGCTTAATACAGATGTCCCTGGTTCTGGATCAGCGATATAGGCTAAATTGATTATTTGATGTAAAAAATTTGCATGAGTCAAGGGGACACCTTTAGGTTTTCCAGTCGTCCCAGAAGTGTAAAGAATAGTAGCAACATCATCAATTTTTGGACTAAATTTTTCAAGATTATTATTTTGTGAATTTTCTTTTTCTGCTGACCTTATAAATTGATTCCAACTTATTAAACTTTCAAATTTTTCATCTTCTAAATTGATTATAAATTTCAGTCTTTTTTTTAATTCTTCTTTGTTGTTTAACTTTAGCCAAATCTCCTTAGATTGAACTATTAGACCTACTGAATTAGAGTGCTCAACAATATAGTCTAATTCTACTGAAGGAGAATTAATACCTCTTACTGCATTTATAGCTCCTAAACGCATTAAGCCTTGATCCACTACTAGCCATCTTGGAGAATTTTCAGATATTACAGTAACTACATCCCCCTTCACTAAACCATAATTTTTAAAAGAAAAAGAGACTTTTGTTATTAAATCAGCCAGCTCAGAATAAGAAAATTTTTCTTTGTATTTCCCTCTTAAATCGCAAACAGCTAAAGTATCACCACATTTAATTTTTAATTTTTCCCAAATTTGATCTATATGATGAAGGTTCTTAATAAAATCTCTATTTTTAGCAAATTTATCTTTTTTAGAAAGAGGTTTGGCTAAAGGCCAGCATGCTAAATCACCCATATTAAATTAATTTTGAAATTTTAATTTCTATTTTGATACAAAATCAAAATTAAATTCTTCCTGAATGATTTTTTTAACAATTCTCTTGACTTCTTGAATATCTAAATTTTTGTTGTAATCAATCATATTTGCCATAAGACAATTTTCTATTCCACAAGGAACAATTTTATTAAAGTTTTCTAATTCGCAGTCAATATTGATTGAAAATCCATTTATTGTAATCCATCTTTTACAACCAATACCAATTGATGCAATTTTCTTATTTCCTATCCAAACACCAGTGAACCCCTCTCTTGAATGACAATTTATATTAAAAGTTCCAAGAATTTTTATAATAATTTCTTCAATTTTTCTTAAATACCAATTTAAATCTTTTTTAAAATTTTTCAAATCTAAAACCAAGTAAGTTACTAATTGTCCTGGCATATGACAAGTAACCTCACCACCTCTATCAATCTTAAAAACATCATAATTATCATCATTTAAAGAAAATAATAAATTATCGTAATTAGATCCTCTACCCAACGTATAGCAGAGTTGATGCTCACCTATCCAAATAAAATCAGGGTTTGAGTTATCTAAAATCAATGCCTCTTGATATTCTTTTTGTAATTTATAAACATCATTGAAAAAAGAAATATTATCAGGTTGTTTAATTATTGCTGTTCTATTAACCATATTTAAGTAGATTAAGAAAGTAAGTAAATATTTTTAGATTTGTTATGAAAATTTTAATCCATGGGAAAAATCTTGAGCTCACTGGAGCATTAAAAGAATATACTGAGGCAAAGATAGAAAAAGCAACACATCACTATAAGGATATCGTTAAAGAAGCCGACATACACCTTTCAATAGAAAAAAATCCAAGAGTCTCCTTCCAGACTGCAGAAGTTACAATTTTTGCGAATGGAACTGTTATTAGAGCTGAAGAAAAAACTGAAAATCTATACTCAAGTATTGATTTAGTTTCAAATAAACTTTGTAGAAAATTACGTAAATACAAAGAAAGAAATAATAAAACGATCCATAATAATCAATTTAAAAATAAAGAGTCTTACCCAATTGAAACTACGGAATCTAATTTTTTAGATGAAGCTTTACTTAAAGAAGGAATAGAAGCGAGTCTGCCTGAACCATCTATAAAAAATAAATACTTTGAAATGAATCCAATTTCATCAGAAGAAGCAAGAAAACAATTAGATCTAATTGATCATGATTTTTATGTTTTTCGAAATAAAAAAAATAATGAACTTCAAGTCATATATAAAAGGAATCACGGAGGTTATGGACTGATTCAATCTAAATAAGTTTTAAATGCCTAATATTGAATATGAATTAAACGACAAAATTCATGCAATTATTATTAACCCTTATCTATCCTGGGAAGATTTTTGTGTGAATTGCGATTTAATAAGAAAATACAATATCAAAAATATTTCTACTTCACTAAATTATTTAACTGATCTTAAAAACTGTTTAGGTAATTACAGTGCGGATATAAACGCACTTATTTCTTACCCTTTAGCAGATTTACCAGTTTCATTTATTGAAGAATTAGTTTGTTTTGCAAAAGATAAAGGTGCAAAAGGAATTGAATATATCCCAAACTTTATCAATTTATCCAAAGGAAATTTAGAAACTTTCGCTGCTGAAATTGAGCAAGTTAAATTATCTGGATTACCAGTTTCAATAATCATAAATAAATCAGAACTACAAAAAAAAGTTTTTATTAATGCGATAGAAATATGTTTGGAATTAGGAATAAAAACTTTTCAATTTGGGGACGGGTTTGGGTCTCCTCTTAGATCTAATGATATCCCCGAAATACTAAAAATAACAGGCTCACAAAATCAAATCAAAGTTGTAGGGGGAATTAAA
>CACAQQ010000020.1 GCA_902534675.1 uncultured Prochlorococcus sp. | reverse complement strand
TGGTCCTGGAGAAAATGCAGGCGTTATTGATGTTGGAAATAATCAAAAACTTGTTTTTAAAATAGAAAGTCATAATCATCCTTCTGCTATTGAACCCTTTCAAGGTGCAGCAACAGGTGTAGGGGGAATTTTAAGAGATATATTTACGATGGGAGCTAGGCCAATTGCAGTTTTGAATTCATTGAGATTCGGAAATCTCGATAAATCATCAAATGTTGATTTACTGCGAGGAGTTGTATCCGGTATTGCACATTATGGGAATTGTGTGGGTGTACCGACTGTTGGAGGAGAAATTGACTTCGATGAAAGTTATTCTGGAAATCCTTTAGTAAATGTTATGGCTTTAGGATTGTTAGAGACTAATGAAATCGTTTGTTCAGGAGCTAAAAATGTAGGATCACCAGTATTATATGTTGGTAATACTACTGGCAGAGATGGCGTAGGCGGTGCTAGTTTTGCTAGTTCAGAATTAACTACAACTTCATTAGATGATAGACCAGCAGTTCAGGTAGGTGATCCATTTATTGAGAAAAGTCTTATTGAAGCTTGTTTGGATGCTTTTAAAACAGGAGATGTTATTGCAGCTCAAGATATGGGTGCTGCAGGTTTAACTTGCAGTAGTGCAGAAATGGCTGCAAACGGAAATTTAGGAATATCTATTGATTTAGATTTGGTTCCTTCTAGAGAAGATGATATGTCTTCATACCAATATTTGTTATCTGAATCGCAAGAGAGAATGTTGTTTGTCGTTAAAGAAGAAAAGATTAATGATCTTATTGAAAAATTTAAAAAATGGGGATTATATGCCAATGTAATTGGTGAAGTGATTGGAACTAATGATGTAATTATTTCTCATAAAGGGAAAATTGTTGCCCAAATACCTACTTCTGCTTTATCTGATAATACCCCCGTTAATTTTCATAATGCGATTAATAATCCACCTGATGATCTTTTAAAGAAATGGGAATGGCAAGAAAATGAATTGCCAGAAATCCATGATCAAAAAATATTTTCACTGAAGGAAAATAAGAATTTTTCTTATTCACAAATCATTTTAAAACTACTTTCTAATCCATCAATAGCTTCTAAAAGATGGATTTATAAACAATATGACTCTCAAGTTCAGTCAAATACAGTATTTAAACCCGGAAAATCAGATGCAGCAGTAATAAGATTAAGGGAACAAAATAAAAAAAATCAAAGTAAAGTATTTTCTGGTGTTGCTGCTTCAGTTGATTGTAATAGTAGATGGGTTGCTCTTGATCCTTTTAGAGGAACTATTGCTGCTGTAGCAGAGTCCGCCAGAAACGTTAGTTGTGTTGGGGCTGAACCCGTAGCAATTACAAATAATTTAAATTTCTCTTCTCCTGAGAATGAAATAGGATATTGGCAGCTGGCATCTTCATGCAATGGCATTACTGAAGCCTGTAAAGCTTTAGAAACTCCTGTTACAGGAGGTAATGTTTCTTTATACAATGAATCAAAAAATAAAGATAATGTAATAACTCCTATTAACCCTACCCCTGTTATAGGAATGGTTGGAAAGTTAGATAATGTCGAAAACGCTATAAGTAGTGAATGGAAAAGTATTGATGATCAAATCTGGTTAATTGGCTCTTCTAAATCAGAAATAAAAATTGCAGCTAGTTCTTATTTGGAATATTTCCATGGAGAAATTACGGGTCGGCCTCCCAAAATAGATTTGCTTGATGAAAAGTTTTGCCAGTGTTTTTTAAGAAATGCGATTTCAAAGGGTTTTGTAGTCTCTTCTCACGATATTAGCGATGGTGGTTTAGCTATAGCTTTAGCAGAGTCTTGTATTTTGTCCGCAAAAGGTGCAACGATAGATTTAAATAAAGATTCACATAGAGTTGATAATTTATTGTTTGCAGAAGGAGGTTCTAGAATTATTTTTTCAATTAGCAATATGAAACAAAAAGAATGGCTTGATTATTTAAAACAAAATCAAATAAATTTTCCATCAAGTATGTATGTAAAAAAAATAGGCTATGTATCTAGTGACACGCTTATGATAAAAATTCAAAATAAAAATATCTGCAATATTAGGGTTGAGGAATTATCCGAAAAATTTAATAATAGTATTTCAAGTTTCTTTTAAATATGAAAAATATTTCTCAACTATTAAAATTTTTAAGATATTAAATTATGTGCGGAATAGTTGGAATAGTTTCTTCAGATGATGTAAATCAACAAATTTACGATAGTCTTTTGCTTTTGCAGCATAGAGGTCAAGACTCAACGGGTATAGCCACAATGGAAAATACTGTTTTTCATATACATAAGGCTAAAGGTCAGGTTAATACTGCATATAGAACGAGAGATATGAGGAATTTAATTGGCAAAATTGGATTGGGTCATGTTAGGTATGCAACAAAGGGATCAGCAGAGAGTGTAGAAGAAGCACAGCCTTTTTACGTTAATGCTCCGTATGGAATTGTTTTGATACATAATGGAAATTTGACTAATACTAGAGATTTAGAAAAACAATTATTTAATATTGACAAGCGGCATACAAATTCTTCAAGTGATACTGAAATGTTATTAAACGTATTTGCGACAGAATTACAAGAACAAATTCATAAGAAAGAATTAGAACCTGATATTATTTTTAACGCGATCAAATCTTTACATAAAAGAATTCAGGGATCATATGCTTCAATTGCATTAATTTCAGGTCATGGTTTATTAGCATTTAGAGATCCTTTCGGTATAAGACCGTTAGTCATAGGAAAAAGACTTTCATTAACCACAAAAAAAGAGGAGTGGATGGTTGCTAGTGAATCTCTAGTGCTTGAGAATAACGATTATCAAGTAGTGAGAGATGTAGAGCCAGGAGAAGCTGTTTTTATAAATCTTAATGGGGAGTTTTTTTCTAAGCAATGTTCTGAAAATCCAATGTTATTTCCTTGTGCTTTTGAATATGTTTATTTAGCAAGACCAGATTCAATTATGAATGGAATTTCAGTATATAAAGCTCGTTTAAAGATGGGAGATTTTTTGGCAGAAACAATAAAAGAGACAATTAATGCTGGAGATGTTGATGTAGTTATGCCTATACCTGATTCTTCTCGACCTGCTGCAATGCAAGTTGCAAGACAGTTAGGGATAGAATATAGGGAAGGTTTTTTTAAAAACAGATATGTTGGCCGAACATTTATAATGCCTGGTCAACAGAAACGTAAGAAATCTGTTAGACAAAAATTAAATGCCATGAGTGCAGAGTTTAAAAATAAAAATGTATTAATTGTTGATGACTCTATAGTAAGAGGTACTACTTCAAAAGAAATTGTTCAGATGGCTAAAGATGCAGGAGCAAATAAAGTTTTTTTTACATCAGCAGCTCCTCCTGTACGTTATCCTCATGTTTATGGAATTAATATGCCTAATAGAGATGAATTAATAGCTCATGATAGAACAATTAGTGAAATTGCTGATCATCTTGAAATTGACAACCTTGTTTATCAAAGTGTTGAAAGTTTGCGTAAATCAATAATAAGTGATTCTCCTATTAAAGATTTAGAGATGAGTTGCTTTACTGGTTCTTATGTAACAGGAACAGTAAATCAAGAATACTTAAATTGGGTTGAAAATGAATATAAATCTTAGTCTAGAAAGTTTTCAAGTTTGAAACAATTTTCGATATATTCATCTTTATCTAATGTTAAACAATCAATTAAAAAATTTGATTTATTCGATTTGAAATTTAATTTATTTAGGTCCAATCTCGCAGATTTATTTTTATTAGTTTCAATATCAAGGTAATGGTTACCTGTCATTATTTTGATGAAGTAATCATTTTTAAGTTGGGTTTTTTCGTTTAAATATCCTAAACTGTATTCATTCGAGTAATAAATTTCATTACTGTTTATACAAAAGATTTTTCCTTGTCTAGATATTAAAAAAATATTTCCCCCATCATGGTATGAACAACAAGATACGATTTTTTCAGTTGGTAAAAGTTTTGCGAGTATTACTCCTTGGGATTGTTTAGAAGTTGGCTTTAAAAATTTATTTGATAAATTAAATCTAAAAATTCTTCCTATCGTGGTTAATATTATTAAATCTTTGTTTTCATTAGAAATAAATGAATCAGTTGTTTTTAAATTATTTTTTAATTTTGTAATTGTGAAAGATCTATTACTTTTAATCATATCTTCATCAAATAAAACTTTTTTAAATCTTCCATCTGAATTCAAGATGCATAAATAATTTCTAATCTCTTTTTTGATTAAATGAAAATTTATTATTTCATTAGGATGAATATTTCCAAGAACTTTATTATCTAATTTATATTCCTTATTAAAATTAGACTCCCAATCAATGTTAAAAACTTTTCCTTTATTTGTGATTCCAATTAATTTTATATTTTTTTCAATATTGCATATAAATTTTTGAATATTTTTATTTTCTATAATTTTATTTACCACCTCAAATGATTTTTTGTAATTAGCTAGTATCATCTTTTTTAAATAAAGTCTATTGTCAATGTATAATTTAGTCTTTTTATTTATAAAGTCTTCTAATATCTGATTATTAAGCGTTTCTAATTCTTCATTTTGATTTATATTTTTAATTACTTTTGTTTTTCGTTTGACGTTATATTCTTTCTTTAAAATTAATAATTCTTCTATAAGTAATTTAAGTAACAATTCTCTTTCGTTCAATAGTTTTTGAAAATAATTCTTTTTTTCTTTTAAATTTTTTATTTCATTATCAATTTGATTTTTTTCTAGAGTCGTTAATTTTTTTAATGGCATATCCAAAACTGAAGCTGCTTGTTTTTCACTTAAGAAAAAATTTTTAATTAACTTTGATTTAGCTTCCACAGAATTTTCAGATTCTTCAATATTTGCGATAACTTTTTTTATATTTTTTGTGGCTTTAGATAAACCTTCTGATATCTCTAGTTTTTCAAGAGTGTTTTTTAGAAAATAATAAGTTCTTTTTCTAATTGTTTCTTCTCTAAATTCAAGAAAATAATTGAGATATTGTTTTAGGTTTAGTTGTATAGGCTTGCCTTTAATTAAAGCTAAGAATATTGCACCATAGTTTGTTTGGAGGGCTGTTTTTTTATATAAATTAGAAATAACAAGTTCAGAATTAGAATCTTTTTTAAGTTCTATTACAATTCTCATTCCATCTCTATCGCTCTCATCTCGAATATCAGAGATTCCATTAATTTTCCCTGAATTAACAAGTTCTGCGAGTTTTTCAATCCAACTTGCTTTACTAACTTGATAAGGAAGTTCAGTAATGATTAATGCATTTCTTTTATGTTTTCCTTTGCCTAAATTTACTTCTTCCGTATTTATAACTCCTCTTATCGTTAAGGATCCTTTTCCTGTTTCATAAAGTTCCTCTATTGCTCGGCTATGGATTAATTCTCCGCCTGTAGGAAAATCAGGCCCTTTAATAATATTGGAAATTTTTTTATCACTTATATCTTTATTTTTCACTAGAGCAACTAAACCATCTACAATTTCCCCTAGGTTGTGAGGGGGTATGTTTGTTGCCATGCCAACAGCAATACCTGATGAACCGTTCAACAATAAAAATGGAAGTTGAGCTGGAAGAACATCTGGTTCTTTTTGAGAACCGTCAAAATTATTTGAAAAGCTTACTGTTTCTGATCCAATTTCTTCAAGAAATCCTTTATGAGCTATCGGGGCTAATCTGGTTTCAGTGTATCTCATAGCTGCTGCTGGATCATTATCTACAGATCCAAAATTCCCATGTCCATCAAGAGTAGGATATTTTGTAGAAAAATTTTGTACTTGCCTTACTAGTGCATCATATACTGCTTGATCTCCATGAGGATGGTATTTCCCAAGGACATCTCCAACAACTCTTGCACACTTTCTAAATGGTTTATCTGGTGTCAAGCCTAACTCGTACATTGCAAATAATATTCTTCTCTGGACAGGTTTAAGGCCGTCTCTGGCATCTGGAAGAGCACGCCCAACTATTACACTCATTGCATACTCCAGATAAGAACGTTTCATTTCTTCTTGGAGAGAGATAGAAGTAAGGTTTTTCTTATCCATCAATTTGCAAAAATAATATTTATTGAATAACTAAATTAAGACTAATAGGTAAACAAATATTTACCAGTCTTGAAAAATTAAGAAGCGGCATTTATTTTTGATTTTGCCAATATTACATCTGTTTGAAGCTGATCATTTTGTAAAAGGATTTCTGTTGAGGTTTGCAAATTCTCCCCCCATAACTGTTCTTTTCTATAATTAAAATCGACATAGTTGGGATCTTTGGCTAAAGCTTTTTTTGCGAGTTGAAGTGCTAATTTAATATCTTTCATTCTTAGACATGAAGCAAGTCCAAGCAATGGCTCTGCGTTTTCCTCAATTGAGATTGCTTCTTTAAAAAGGTTGATCGACAAATTAATGTTGTTTTTCTCGAAATAAGCTAAACCTTTATTATTTATTGCCTGCCAGAACTTAGGTTTAATCTTTATAGATTTATCAAATAACTTTATGGCTTTTGAGTAATTTCTTTCCATTAAAAAAATATTTCCTAATTGAAAAATAGCTCTATGGTTATCTGGTTCTATCTTTAATCCTTTTTCTAAAACAATCTTTGCATTTTTTAGTTCCGAAATTTTTATATAAATATTACTTTTAGCAAAATATATTTCGCTTATATTTGGATTGATCGTTTGTGCTTTATTTAGAGAAATTAATGCCTTTTTGTTTAGATTGTTAGCTATTTGAGCTTCAGCCAAAATTAACCATAATTTATAATCTGTTTTATTTATTTTTATTGCTAATTTAGCTAAATTAAGACTTTGTTTGTATTGTCCAAAATATAAAAGTTGATATGCATTTTTTCCAATAGATAAACTTTGTTTTTTTAAATTTTCAATGTTTGGAAAATAATAATAGGGAACTAATGACTGAACTTGTTCTACTCTTAAACAATAAAAACTGATTAATGATAAGCATATAATTCTCTTGAAAAAGGTTTTCATATATTTATTGTTTGATTTCCAAGATTTGCTTTTATGTTTCTTCTCCACATCCATGGTTTAATTCTTTTAAATGTAGTTCCTTTAAGATTTTCTTCCCAAGTTTTGTCATCCCAACTTAATGATCCGAGATTAAGGTTTTGAATCCACTCTTTTGGCTTAGTTTCAAAAATATTATTATAAGGTACTGATTTATTCCATGGACATACATCTTGACAGATATCACATCCTGCAACCCATCCATTTAGATTTTTTTCTATATTTTTGGGAATAGTTTTTTTTCTATTCTCTATCGTGTGGTAGGCAATACATAAATCTGATTTTATGACAAAGGGTTCTACTATCGCTTGTGTGGGACATTTCTCAATGCACTTATCACATTTTCCGCAAAGTGGTTGGTAAGGTCTATCTGGCACTAGCTCTTTTGTCAGAATTATAAAACCTAAAGTAAACCAAGAACCATGTTTTTTGTTTATTAAATTACTGTTTTTGCCTATCCAACCAAGACCTGATTCTTCAGCCCATGCCTTTTCAAGGAGTGGCGATGTGTCAACACATATTTTCCATTTGCAATCGGGAATTTCTAAGTTAATCCATCTGCCAATATTCTTTAATTTTTTGTAAATTACTTTATGGTAGTCCTCTCCTTGACCAAATTTCGCTACCTTGAAGAGTTGATCTTTGTAATTGTTGTTGTTGTTTGTACTAATGTAAGTAAATCCTACGCTTAGAACACTTTTTGCACCCTCAAGTAGTGAGTCTATGTTTTTTCTTCTTTCTGCTTCCATCCATTTCATCTCACCATGGTAGTTTTTTGATAACCATCTGTCTAATGCATTAGTTCTTAATTTTAAGCGTGAGCTGCCTGGGATTGAAGCAATTCCAGATATTGTAAAACCTTCATTAATTGCTCTATCTTTTAATTTTTTAGTTATTTCTTTTTTGTCTTGTAAGGTTTGGATCATTTCTTTATTATGTTAAGTAATTCTCTGAAAAGTTAGTTTTGGCAAAGAAACTAATAAATTATTTAAATTTATTAAAAAAAAATATATCCTAACTAAGTAAAAACAGTTAGATTGTTAGTAAAATAAGTTTATTTAAAACACTATTTTGGTTGAATCTAATCAAAATCAAGATTTGAATCTAGGATCTAGGCTTCAACAAGATCTAAAAAATGATCTTATAGCTGGATTGTTGGTTGTAATACCTTTAGCAACAACTATTTGGCTGTCATCATTAGTGAGTAAATTTGTTCTAACATTAGTCACTTCTGTTCCTAAGCAATTAAATCCCTTTATTAATTTAAATCCTTTATTACAAGATTTAATTAATCTTACTTTGGGTTTAACTGTTCCCTTATTAGCTATTTTGCTTATAGGCTTAATGGCTAGGAATTTTGTAGGCAGATGGTTACTGGAATTTGGAGAAGGTACTTTATCAAAGATTCCCGTAGCAGGCGCAGTTTATAAAACCCTTAAACAATTATTAGAAACTTTCTTAAGTAATAAATCAAATCGATTTAGAAGGGTTGTTTTAGTTGAATATCCTCGTGAGGGGCTATATAGCGTGGGTTTCGTAACTGGAGATGTTGGCCCTTCTCTTCAACCAGAATTACAAGAAAAGTTGTTAAGTGTTTTTATACCTACAGCCCCTAATCCAACAACTGGATGGTATACCCTTGTTCCCGAATCTTCAGTTAAGGATTTGGATATATCTGTTGAAGATGCTTTTAGAACAATAATTTCGGCGGGGATTGTTAATCCAGATGAGAAAAATAATACTACAAATCCAACATTTTCAAAATTATTTTCTCAATTACGTGCTTCCACAAATACTTCTTCTTAATTCATGTATACTAATAGATCTATTTCAAGAGAATTATCTTTAATCTCTCTTGGCCTAATAAAGGATAAAGACGTTTTCAAGTTAAGTAATAATCAGATAGAGGAGATTTTCGAATCTGCTTTGGATTCTCTAATAAATTATTGCAGAGATGAATTAGATAATTGCGAATCAGAGTTAGAAAATGCATCACAAAACTTATTAGATAGTGAGTTGCATGAAGGGGTTGATTCCTCTTTTTCAAGCGTTAGAGACGATTTAAAAAAATCTTTGAAAAAAATTGAGACAGTAATGAATACACTCTCAATAACTTTAGATTTTCCAAAATTAATAGTTTCTAGTGGACAAGTTGATATCAGAGAAGATGTAAATCAGAGGATTAGTAAGATTATTAATAATCTTAAAAGTATTGATTCTGATATTGATCAAGCAATGGAAGGTTGGAGATTAAAAAGATTGCCAAGAATTGATCGAGATATTTTGCGTCTAGCTTATTTGGATATAAATTTTTTGGATACACCTTTTGCTGTTGCTTGTAATGAGGCGGTGAATCTTGCTAACAAATATAGTGATATGCAAGGAAGAAAATTTATAAATGGAGTTTTAAGGAGATTACAAACAGTTAAATTGCAATAATTATTTGATATAAATAGAAAGTAATTTAAAATTTATTGGTTACGAATAATAATATCAATGAATAATACTGATTCTGATAATTCTCGAGAATG
>CACAQQ010000019.1 GCA_902534675.1 uncultured Prochlorococcus sp. | reverse complement strand
ATAGATGCTTCAATTTATAGAAAAGAATCTTTGGAGCATACTCTTTTATATGGACAACCTGGTTTAGGTAAGACCACCTTAGCTTTTTTGATAGCCCATGAAATGAATACAAAATGCAGGATAGCTACTGCACCAGCAATTGAAAGACCTAGAGATATTGTAGGTTTACTGCTTGGATTAAAAGAAGGTGAAGTTTTATTTATCGATGAAATACATCGCTTGAATAGGTTGACTGAAGAGTTGTTATATTCTGCTATGGAGGACTTTAGACTAGATTTAACTATGGGAGCTAATAGAGGAGCACGTTGCAGAACAATTAATCTTCCTAGGTTTACTCTGATTGGCGCGACAACTAAATTAGCTTCAATTAGTGCTCCCCTAAGAGATAGATTTGGTATCTCTCAGAAAATTGAATTTTATACATATGATGAATTAAAACAAATAATTTTTAATTTTTCCCAATTAATAAACCTTAATATAGATGATGAAGCATCTTACAAACTAGCAAAGATATCTCGAGGAACTCCAAGAATTGCTTTGAGATTATTAAGAAGAGTTAGAGATTATGCTCAAGTTGTTAAAAAAACTAACGATATCACAGCTAATTTAATAAACAAAGCTTTAAATTCATATCAAATTGATGAAAAAGGATTAGATTCTTTAGATCGACAATATTTATCTTTTTTAAACCAAAACAACAATATTCCAACTGGCCTCGATGCAATAGCAGCGGGATTGGGGGAAGATTCATCAATGATAGAATTCATAGTTGAGCCATTTTTACTTCAAATTGGTTTCCTTATGAGAACTCCTCGAGGAAGATTGCTTACTGCTTTAGGAAAAAAGTACATTGATTCAAAAAATGATAACTTCTAAAATAGTTAAGATTAATTTTTTATTAATTTTTATTTTTGTCAACATTTTTTATATTGAACCATGTTATTCATTATCTTTGAGAGAGGATTTATTTAAAAACGCATTAGATTTAAGTTCAGGCGGAAATTTTAATCTCGCTTTACAAGAATGGGATAGCTATCTTTATTCTTATCCTGATGATGCTGCTGGTTTGAGTAATAGAGGAAATGTCAGACTTGTTACGGGAGATGTAGAGGGGGCCATAGATGACCAAAATAAGGCAATAAGTTTAAATCCTACTGAAATAGATCCTTATATTAACAGAGGCATAGCAGAGGAAGCATTGGGTCTGTGGGCGGAGGCTAAAAAAGATTATATGTTTGTTATTTCGCAAGATACTAAAAATTTCTCTGCATTATATAATTTGGCGAATGTTGAAAGTTCTTTATTACAATGGGAAAAAGCAAGAGATTTATTTTTAAAAGCTGCTTTATATAATCCTGGATTTGCCATGGCAAGATCAAGCAAGGCTTTAGCAGATTTCCAGTTAGGAAATATGGATGAATCTGAAAAAGAATTAAAAAAATTAATTAGACGTTATCCAACTTTTGCTGATGCTAGGGCAGCTTTAACAGCTTTATATTGGTCCAAGGGTAAATTTGGTGAAGCTGAAAGTAATTGGATTGCAGTAACTGAATTAGATGCTAGGTATAGTGATGAGGAATGGTTAAAAAAAGTAAGAAGATGGCCTCCAAAACCTGTTAAAGATTTAATGAACTTTATCGATTTAAAATAATTAATGAAGTTAGATAATTTTTTAAAAAAAATTGATTCGTTTGATGATGAATTAATAAATTTAAGAAGACATATCCATGCACATCCGGAATTAAGTGGACTTGAAAATCAAACAGCAATTTTGATAAGTGGTTATTTAAAAAATATTGGGTGGCACGTAAGAGAATCTATAGGTAGGACTGGTGTTATAGCAGATTTTGGTCCCTTAGATAAAGGCATTATAGGTTTAAGAGTAGATATGGATGCTTTACCAATACTTGAGGAAACTAAATTAAGTTTTTCTTCAAAAGTAGATGGGGTTATGCATGCGTGTGGTCATGACCTGCATATATCGATTGGATTGGGCGTAGCAAAAATTCTTAAGGATTTAAAACTTAATTTTGGTACTAGAATAATTTTTCAGCCCGCTGAAGAGATTGCAAGTGGAGCTAGATGGATGATTAAGGATGGTGCAACTGATGGTTTAACACATATCTTGGGAGTTCATGTTTACCCGGATTTATCTGTAGGGACTATTGGTATCAAAGATGGAAGTTTAACAGCAGCAGCTGGAGAACTCAAGGTAGAGATTAAAGGGAAATCTGGACATGGTGCTCGACCTCATGAAGGGGTTGATGCTATTTGGGCGGCTTCTAAAGTTATCTCTGGAATTCAAGAATTAATAACACGGAAGTTAGATCCTTTAGATCCTGTAGTAATAACTTTTGGTAAAATAAATGGTGGTAATGCATTCAATGTTATTGCAGAAAAGGTTAATTTAATTGGTACGGTTAGATGCACTAATCTTAAATTATTTAAGAATATTGGTAAGTGGCTCAATGAAAATATCTCTTCTTTAGCTAATAGTTGCGGAGCTGATGCAAAAATAATATTTAGAGAAATTACTCCACCAGTTAATAATAATGCTGAAATTAATAGAGTACTCAGAGATTCCGGAGTTAAGGTTTTGGGGCAAGAAAATGTTATCGAATTACAAAAACCATCACTAGGTGCTGAAGATTTTGCTGAGTTTTTGAACGAGATCCCTGGAGCTATGTTTAGGTTAGGTGTTTCTGGTTCAAATGGTTGCGCTCCCCTTCATAGTTCCAAATTTGATCCAGATGAAAGAGCTATTGCTATTGGAATTAAAGTGATAACAGAATCCATAGTAAAATTAAATAATGAAATCATTAATACAGTTCATAAATGAAAAACAATAAAAGATTTCTTTTGTCTTTTGTTCCTCCTTTAATGATCCTAATATCCGCTATGGGTTTGATATTAAGAGATAATTCCAAGAAGATTTTTTACTTACCTATCGGCTTAATGGGCATTTCAATAATTTTAGAGAAAGATCTAATAAGAAAATTAGATAGGAAAAACATTTTAGAAAAGATAAAGTCTTATCAAAAAGTTAAATAAAATCTTTTTATTTATTTTTACTCAATATGTGATGACTAATTTTTAGAAAAGAGCTATTAATGAAATTAATGCTAGGGGAGCTAAGAAATTTAACTTAGCTGAGATCTGCACTTTGAATCTGAATCATTAATCTTGATCCAGGGAAGTGGAATTTGATCAAACTTTAGTAATAACACCTTTAAAATTTATAAATTATGAGAAGTTCTTGGATTAAGCCTCGTCTTGGAAAAGAAAATGTAACTCAGATGAACTTTGCGAGGAACGGATATATCACTGAAGAGATGGACTTTGTTGCCAAAAAAGAGAATCTACCTGCTTCGTTAATAATGGAAGAAGTGGCAAGAGGAAGATTAATCATTCCAGCTAATATTAATCATTTGAATCTTGAGCCAATGTCTATAGGTATTGCTTCTAGATGCAAAGTTAATGCCAATATTGGTGCTTCACCTAATGCAAGTGATATCAATGAAGAAGTGGAGAAGCTCAAGCTAGCCGTTAAATATGGTGCTGATACGGTTATGGATCTTTCTACAGGAGGAGTAAATTTAGATGAAGTACGGCAAGCAATTATTCAGGAATCTTCTGTTCCAATAGGAACAGTTCCCGTTTATCAAGCATTAGAAAGTGTACATGGTTCTATAGATAGACTCACTGAAGACGATTTTCTTCATATTATTGAAAAACATTGTCAGCAAGGCGTAGATTATCAAACAATTCATGCTGGATTGTTAATAGAGCATTTGCCAAAAGTTAAAGGAAGAATTACTGGAATTGTCAGTAGAGGGGGAGGAATTTTAGCTCAATGGATGCTTCATCATTTTAAGCAAAATCCTCTTTACACAAGGTTTGATGATATTTGTGAGATTTTTAAGAAATATGATTGTACTTTTTCGTTAGGAGATTCACTCAGGCCTGGATGTTTGCATGATGCTTCTGATGATGCTCAGCTAGCTGAATTAAAGACCTTAGGCGAGCTTACTCGCAGAGCATGGGAACATAATGTTCAAGTTATGGTTGAGGGTCCTGGGCATGTGCCTATGGATCAAATTGAGTTCAATGTTAGAAAGCAAATGGAAGAATGTTCAGAAGCTCCTTTTTATGTACTGGGTCCATTAGTAACAGATATATCTCCTGGTTATGACCATATATCAAGTGCTATTGGTGCAGCGATGGCAGGATGGTATGGCACTTCTATGCTATGTTATGTAACTCCAAAAGAACATCTGGGTCTCCCAAATGCAGAAGATGTACGAGAAGGATTAATTGCTTATAAAATTGCCGCTCATGCTGCTGATATAGCGAGACATCGAGCTGGCGCTCGTGATAGAGATGACGAACTTAGTCATGCTAGGTATAACTTTGATTGGAATAAACAATTCGAACTTTCATTAGATCCAGAAAGAGCAAAGCAGTACCATGATGAGACACTACCTGAAGAAATCTTTAAAAAGGCTGAGTTTTGTTCAATGTGTGGCCCTAAACATTGTCCAATGAATTCTAAAATATCTGATGAATCTCTTGATCAGTTAAAAGATAAACTTGAAAAATGTAATACCTCAGCTTAGTTATCAATAAATATTTATAGAATTTCTTTTGTCTTGTTAACCACGTTTTCAACTGTAAAACCAAAATTATTCATACACTCACCACCAGGTGCTGATGCCCCAAACCTATCCATAGTAATACAAATCCCCTCAAAACCTGTATATTTATGCCAACCAAATGAATGGGCAGCTTCTACAACAACTCTCTTAGTTACATGACTAGGCAAAACACTTTCTCTGTAAGATTCTTCTTGTTCTTCGAAAAGTTCTAAGCAAGGCATAGAGACAACTCTAGTTTTTTTGCCTAAATTTGAAATCTCTTTACTTGCTTCAATACAAAGATTTAGTTCACTTCCAGTGCCAATAAATATTAAGTCTGGTGTACCTTCGCAATCAGAAACTATATATCCTCCTAATGCAACTTTTTCGATTGAGGTATTTTCTTGATTAGGCATGCCTTGTCTACTTAAGCAAAGAGCAGAAGGTCTTTTTCGATTTTGAATAGCAAGCTTATAAGCTCCGCTCGTCTCATTCCCATCTCCTGGCCTGAAAACTAGCATGTTAGGCATGGCACGAAGAGAAGGGATAGTTTCAATAGGTTGATGTGTTGGACCGTCTTCGCCTACACCAATTGAATCATGAGTTAATACATAGATCACTCCTAATTCGCTAAGTGCTGAAAGCCTCATTGAACCTCTCATATAATCGGCGAAAACAAGGAAGGTTCCACCATAGGGAATAAGACCACTATTGTGATAGGCAATTCCATTAAGTATGGCTGCCATTGCATGCTCTCTTACTCCAAAATGTAAATATCTTTTTTCAGGACTATGAGGCTGGAATGATCCAGTTTCTCCCTTGATATCTGTGTAGTTAGAGTGAGTTAAATCTGCAGATCCACCAATTAATTCAGGCAGGTTAGGACCTAGAGCTCCTAAACATATTTGCGAATGCTTTCTTGTTGCTAACCCTTTATCATCAGGTGTATAAGAGGGAAGATCTGAATCCCAATTCTCAGGTAATTGACCTTTTAACATTCTATTTAATTCGGCTCCTTCAGAGGGATATTTTTTTTGATATTCTTCAAATCTAGAATTCCAATCTTTCTCTAGGTTTTCGCCCTTATTTATTGATTTTCTAAAATGCGCATATACTTCATCTGGTATTTCGAATGGAGGATATTCCCAATTTAGAAACTCTCTAGTTAATGCAGCTTCTTCTTCTCCAACAGCTGCTCCATGAATTCCAGCAGTGTCTGATTTATTGGGAGAACCAAAACCTATGGTTGTAGAAATTTTTATAATTGATGGTTTGTCTGTAATTAATTTTGCTTTTTCGATAGCTTCAGTTATTCCTTTAACATCATGATTTCCATCTTCAACATGTTGTACATGCCATCCATAAGCTTCGTATCTTTTTAAAACATCTTCAGTGAAAGATACATCGGTTCGCCCATCAATCGTGATTTGATTATCGTCATAGAGTGCAATTAATTTTCCAAGCTTAAGATGACCAGCTAATGAGCAAGCCTCTGATGCAATACCTTCTTGATTACAGCCATCACCCATTATTACGTAAGTATAGTGATCAACGATATTGCAATCAGGCTTATTGAATTTAGCTGCTAAGTGTGTTTCAGCTATTGCCAAACCAACTGCATTAGAAATTCCTGCTCCAAGAGGCCCAGCTGTAACTTCAACTCCTTCAGTTTCGAATGTTTCTGGATGTCCAGGAGTTTTGGATCCCCATTGTCTAAATTCTTTAATATCTTCTATGGAAACTGATTTATATCCTGTCAAATGAAGCAAAGAATATAACAGCATACAGCCATGACCAGCTGACAATACAAAACGGTCTCTATTGAACCATTTTGGGTTATTAGGATTGTGATTAAGTATGTTTTGCCATAATGCATAACCCATAGGAGCACATCCCATTGGTAATCCAGGATGTCCACTATTAGATTTATTTACTGCATCTACAGCAAGCATTCTTATACTATTTACACAAAGTGATTCTAATGAAACAGATGCAGCGACCATTGTTTTAAAATAAGTTAAGTTAAGTTGGAAAAACAGAATTGGTTGTCTTTAATTCATTTTGCTGAAAGCAAGGCAAACGTTGTGACCACCAAAGCCGAAAGAATTAGAAAGAGCAACTCCTACTTGAGCTTCTCTTGCATTATTTGGTACATAATCTAGATCACATTCAGGATCTGGATTGACGTAGTTAATTGTAGGAGGGATAAAATTATGTGTCAAAGAAAGTATACAAGCTACAGCTTCTATACCTCCTGAGCCTCCTAGGAGATGACCAGTCATCGACTTAGTAGAGCTTACAGGAATGAGGTAAGATCTGTCTCTAAATATAGATTTAATTGCAGAAGTTTCATTTTTGTCATTAGCTGATGTACTCGTTCCGTGCGCATTTATGTAATCAACTTTTTCAAGGCTAAGAGAAGCATCTTCAATTGCTAGTTTGATAGCTTTGGCTCCTCCAACCCCGCCTGGAGATGGAGCAGTAATGTGATGAGCATCACAAGTTGTTCCATATCCAATTATTTCTGCATAAATTCTTGCATTCCTTTTTTGTGCATTTTCTAGAGTTTCTAAAACAAGAATTCCCGATCCCTCTCCAATAACAAATCCATCTCTTTCTGCATCAAAAGGTCTGCTGGCAGTCTGAGGACTTTCATTTCTGAAAGAAAGAGCTTTGGCACTCGCAAAACCAGCCACTCCAAGAGGCGTAATACTTGCTTCAGCTCCTCCACAAATCATTACATCTGCCTTACCAAGTTGGAGCAATCTAAAAGAATCACCAATTGCATTTGAGCCGGCAGCGCAGGCAGTTGAGACAGAGGAACTTGGTCCTTTTGCACCCAAAGCAATGGCAGCCAATCCAGTTGCCATATTTGGAATCATCATTGGGACTGTAAATGGACTTACTCTTTTAGGTCCTTTATGACTCAAAATTTGAGCTTGACTTTCCATAGTTAGTAAGCCTCCAACACCAGAACCAATAATTACTCCAATTCTTGAAGCATTATCTTCAGTAATTTCAAGTCCAGAATCCTTAAAAGCTTGCTTTGCAGCAATAACTCCAAATTGGGAAAAACGATCCCATCTTTTTGATTCTTTAGGTTCAATAAAATTTTCAGATTGAAGATTTTTAACTTCCGCAGCAAATTTGCAGGGATGTTGTTCAGGATTAAAAAGAGTAATATTTGAGACCCCATTAGTACCTGTTTGAAGACCGACTAAATATTCATCAATGTTATTGCCAATTGGAGTTACTGCTCCGATACCAGTAATAACTACTCGATGGAAATTTGGCATCCTTTATTAACCTTGTTTTTCTTCGATGAATTTTACTGCATCGCCAACAGTTGCTATTCCTTCAGCTGCTTCATCAGGGATTTCAATATCAAATGCTTCCTCTAGAGCCATTACTAATTCAACGGTATCCAGAGAATCTGCACCTAAATCATTTTGGAAATTTGAATCTGATTTAACTTCTCCTGCTTCAACACTTAATTGCTCTGAAACAATAGAACAGACTTTTTCGAGGATTTCTTGTGACATAGTTTATGAAGTTTACTAATTATCTATATGATTTTATGCCCTAGAGTTAACAAGAGTGAAGCATATCTTAATTTTTTTAATTTCTTTGTAAGACAATAGTATTATATAACGAGGTTCAAAAGACAATTTTACATGTCACACGCAGTTAAAATTTATGACACATGCATTGGATGCACCCAATGTGTAAGGGCTTGCCCACTAGATGTTTTAGAGATGGTTCCCTGGGACGGATGTAAAGCTGGCCAGATTGCTTCTTCTCCTAGAACTGAAGATTGTGTAGGTTGCAAAAGATGCGAAACGGCTTGTCCAACTGATTTCTTAAGCATACGTGTTTATTTAGGAGATGAAACTTCTAGGAGTATGGGCTTAGCTTATTAAATTTATAGTGCAGTTTTAAGAGAGTCCACGCTTTAGAAAATATTAATTTTTTTTCAATATAATTTAAAAAAAAATTATCTAATGTGTGGAATAGTTGCTGTTACTGGTTATAAAAAAGCTCTTCCATTGTTAATAAATGGTTTAGAAAAACTTGAATACAGAGGTTATGATTCAGCGGGTATAGCGATAATAAATTCTGAAACAAAAAATATTACTTGTAATAAAACAGAAGGGAAACTCAAAAATTTAATAAATAATCTCAATGATAAGAATATTCCTGGAACTGTTGGGATAGGTCATACTAGGTGGGCAACTCATGGAAAACCTGATGTTAAAAATGCACATCCTCATACTGATAGTTTGGGAAATATAGCAGTTGTTCAAAATGGCATTATTGAAAATTTCCAAGACTTAAAAAACAAATTAGAGGAAGAGGGTGTAATTTTCAATTCCGATACGGATACTGAGGTAATTCCTCATTTGATACAAAGAGAATTAAATACATTAAGTAAACTCAAACTTGAAAATAATGGTTCGACATTATTAGTAGCAGTAAGAAATGTAATTTCTGATTTAGAAGGATCTTATGCCTTAGCAGTTTTATGGTCTGGAGCTCCTACTTCTTTAGTAGTTGCTAGAAGACAAGCACCTTTAATTATAGGTTTAGGAGAAGGAGAATTTATATGTGCAAGTGATACGCCAGCAATTGCAAACTTTACTAATATCATTTTGCCTTTGGAAGATGAAGAAATAGCGTTATTAACCCCTCTTGGAATAGAAGTATACGACTCAAATAACGAGAGACAATATCGAAATCCCGTTTCCTTACAAGTTTCAGATCAAATAATAGATAAGATGAATTTCAAACACTTTATGTTAAAAGAGATATACGATCAGCCGGAAACTGCAAAAAATTGGTTAGATAATTATTTAATTAAAAACTCAGAAAATGGACAATATCAAATTACATATCCTTTTGATACAAAATTTTTTGAATCAATTGAAAGGATCGAAATTATAGCTTGTGGTACAAGTAAACATGCTGCAATGGTGGGAAGCTTTTTATTAGAACAATTCTCAGGAATTCCTACAAATGTCTTTTACGCAAGCGAATTTAGATATTCACCACCTCCACTGCTGCCAAATACATTAACTATTGGTGTTACTCAATCTGGAGAAACTGCTGACACAATTGCAGCTATTGATATGGAAATTAAAAGACGGTCTTCAATCGAAGATCAAAAATTTAAACCTAACCTTATTGCAATAACAAATAGAAAAGAGAGCTCGATAGGTAGACAGGTTTCAAATATAATTGATATTTGTGCAGGAATAGAAGTAGGAGTTGCAGCAACAAAAACTTTTTTTGCGCAGTTACTTTCTTTTTATGGATTAGCTATAAAATTTGCGCAAATTAAATGTAGTCAGAGTCCAGATGAAATTTCTAAATTAATCACTGAACTTATAAACTTGCCTCCGCTACTGGAAGATCTTTTAGATAAACATAATAAATCTTCTGAAAAGCTAGCGCATGAATTTTTTAATATTAAAGATGTTATTTTTTTAGGACGAGGCATAAATTATCCTATTGCTCTTGAAGGAGCGTTAAAACTGAAAGAAATAAGTTATATTCATGCAGCTGGTTATCCAGCTGGTGAAATGAAACATGGGCCAATTGCTTTGTTAGATAAAAAAGTACCAGTAATTTCTATTGCTTCTCCTGGTGAAGTTTTTGATAAAGTGATCAGTAATGCTCAAGAAGCAAAAGCTAGAGATTCATATTTGATTGGTATTGCTCCTGATTGTAATGGAACTGAAATCTTTGATTATCTAATGAAAATCCCTTCCTCTAATGAATTGGTTTCACCTTTACTCAACATAGTACCTCTACAATTATTGAGTTATCATATTGCAGCACATAGGGGACTTGACGTGGATCAACCAAGAAATTTAGCTAAAAGTGTAACTGTGGAATGATCAATCCCTTATTACTTTTACTTTACAACTATTGAAAAAAAACTATAGTTCTAAAAGCCCTTTTGGAGGATTTATGATAAGAAAA
>CACAQQ010000018.1 GCA_902534675.1 uncultured Prochlorococcus sp. | reverse complement strand
CTTTGATAATCTTTTTGTCCAATGCAACTTATTTTTTCTTTTTCACATCTATTAAGAATAGATTCAAGTATTTTTTTTCTTTTTGAATTCTGTTTTTCTAATTTATTTGTTATTTCAAGTTCTTCAAAAAAATTTAAATCTTCATTACATAGATTTATCCAACCATCTAAGTTATTTGGCTCATTAAATTTAGGCTTTTCACTCTTCAGGTAAAAATATCCCCCCAAACACAACGCAAAAAATCCTAATGAGCCTCCTGCAAAATGAATTAAGTCACTGACAAACCATTCCCCAAAACCTAACAATAATAAAATAATAAGAAGATTTTTTTTTGGAAACTTTATGAAATCCTTTAAGAGGTTGTCTTTACTAATATCAAACACAATACTTTAATTTTTCTAATTTTATTTTAATGCAAGTTGTGAATGAGAAAAGCAAAATTTCATAAGTCGTTAATCAAAAGATAAAATTTTAGCCCTTTTAAAAAGACTTATTGCATAACAAGATGCTAAGTTAATAGACTATTTAAATAATTTAAGAAACATCAAGATGTCTAATTCAAATTTCAGCAATAATCCTGGACAAGAAAATTACAGAGGTCGTTCTAACAATGAAAGATCTAATTTCAGAGATAGATCGGGCGGCAGAAGAGATGGAGGAGGATTCCGCATAAGATTGAGTGATAACGAAATGAAAGCTGTTAAATCAATACAAGAGGCCTTTCAATTAAGATCTACTGTTGCAGTTCTGGGTTTCTCTGTTAGAACACTTAGCGAAATGATCAAAGACGAAAAATTGATTGGATCAATCACAGAATATGCAAAAAATAATAAAAACTCTTCTCCGAGTAGACAATCACAAAATTCTTATGAAGAAAAGACAAAAACAGCACCTGACCCTTTTGCAAGACCTGTAAAAAGTTCATCAACTGAAGAGATCCAATCTAGCGAAGTAGAAGAGGATGGCAAATAAAAAAAGAATTCTTTCAGGAGTTCAACCAACTGGTGATTTACATATTGGGAATTGGCTTGGGGCCATAAATAATTGGGTTACGCTTCAAGAGCAATATGAAACATTTCTATGTGTAGTTGATTTACATGCAATAACAGCCACATATAATCCCAAAGAATTATCTCAAAACACTATCTCTACTGCGGCTTTGTATGTCGCTTGTGGGATAGATCCTAATATATGCTCAATTTTTGTCCAAAGTCAGATTTCAGCTCATTCAGAACTTTGTTGGATATTAAATTGCATGACCCCAATAAATTGGATGGAAAGAATGATTCAATTCAAAGAAAAATCCATACAACAAGGTAATAATGTATCTATTGGATTATTTGACTATCCAATACTTATGGCTGCAGACATCCTTCTTTATGATGCTGACTTCGTACCAGTAGGTGAGGATCAAAAACAACATCTTGAACTTGCAAGGGATATTGCACAACAGAGAATTAATGCCAGATTTAGTAAGGATAAAAATATTTTAAAGATCCCTCAACCAATCATCATGAAAAATGGTTCAAAAATAATGAGTTTAATTGATGGTTCAAAAAAGATGAGTAAAAGTGATCCGAACGAAGGCAGTAGGATCAATTTGTTAGATACTCCTGAAATAATCACTAAGAAAATAAAGAGAGCAAAAAGTGACAGTTATATTGGAATAGAATTTAATAATCCTGAAAGAGCTGAATCTAAAAATCTTCTGATGATTTATTCAATATTATCTGGCAAAGAAATTTCTCAATGCGAAAATGAATTCTGCGAGACTGGATGGGGGACCTTTAAAAAATTAATTACGGAACAACTCATAGAATCTCTAGAACCTATTCAGGAAAAATATAAAGTCTTAATTAATGATCCATATCAATTAAATAATATTCTTAAAGAAGGGAAAGAAAAGGCTGAAGATTTAGCAAATCAAACACTAAAAAGAGTTAAATCTAAACTTGGATTTTTTGAAATGGAGAAATAAATTATGCCAGTAATTACATTACCTGATGGTTCAAAAAAGGTTTTCGAGAAATCTGTAACGGTTCTAGAAATTGCTCAGAGTATTGGAGCAGGATTAGCCAAAGCAACAATTGCTGGAAAAGTAAATGATGTTCTACTTGATGCAACTCTTCCTATAGAAAAGGACGCCGAAGTTGTAATAATTACCTCAAAAGATAAAGAGGGAGTCGAGATAATTAGACATTCTTTTGCACATCTTATTGGTCATGCAGTTAAACAAATTTACCCAAATATAAAAATGGCCATAGGTCCGGTAATTGAAGATGGATTTTACTACGATATTTTTTCAGAATATAGATTTACTCCTGATGACTTAAACAAAATTGAAGAACGGATTAATAAATTAATAAAAACAAATTATGATGTTGAGATTTTGCAAGTTTCTAAAAAAGAAGCTATTAAAACTTTTCAAGAAAGAAATGAAACTTTTAAATTAAAAATTATTGAAGAGATTGAGGATAAAGGGCTCATAAATTTATATAAGCATGAAGAATACATTGATATGTGTAGAGGACCTCACGTTCCAAACACAAGACATCTTAGACACTTCAAATTACTTAAATTATCAGGTTCATATTGGAGAGGTAATAGTGATAATGAATCATTACAAAGAATATATGGAACTGCATGGGCAAAAGAGAAAGAACTCAATGAATACTTAACGAGAATTGAAGAAGCTGAAAAAAGAGACCATAGAAAACTTGGAAAAAAACATTCCCTTTTTTATATATCAGAAGAATCTCCAGGAATGATTTTTTGGCAACCTGATGGATGGACAATCTACCAAGTGCTTATGAAATACATAAGAGAAATACTTAAGAAAAATAACTATCAAGAGATAAGAACTCCACAAGCCGTTGACAGATCACTTTGGGAGAAATCAGGACATTGGGAAAAATTTAGAGATGATATGTTCACAACCTCCTCAGAAAATAGAACTTATGCTATAAAACCGATGAACTGTCCATGCCATGTTCAAGTATTTAATCAAGGTTTAAAAAGTTATAAGGATTTACCTATTCGTCTTGCTGAATTTGGTTCATGCCATAGAAATGAACCTTCAGGAGCATTACACGGCCTTATGCGGGTAAGAAATTTCACACAAGATGATGCACATATATTCTGCACAGAAGAGCAAATTCAAGAAGAGGTGTCTACCTTTATTGAGCTGGTTTTTGAGGTTTATAAAACTTTTGGTTTTGATGAAATTATTATCAAATTATCTACTCGTCCTGAAAAAAGAGTAGGCAGTGATGATATTTGGGATAAATCAGAAGAGGCTCTTACCAAAGCATTGAACGATAAAAATTTAAAGTGGGAACTACAACCGGGAGAAGGGGCTTTTTATGGTCCGAAAATTGAGTTCTCATTAAAAGACTGTCTAAATAGAGTTTGGCAATGTGGAACTATTCAAGTTGATTTTTCAATGCCAATGAGACTTGATGCAACTTTTATAGATATAAATAATGAAAAAAGAAATCCAGTAATGCTTCATAGAGCAATTTTAGGATCCTTTGAAAGATTTATCGGAATCTTAATTGAACAATATGAGGCAAAATTTCCAATATGGCTTGCTCCTTATCAAATAATCTTATTAAGTATTACTGATAGAAATATAGAAAAATGTCAAGAATTCAATCAATTTTTGAATATCAAAGGATACCGATCAAAAGCTGATATTAGAAATGAAAAAATAGGCTATAAGATAAGGGAAGCTACAATTGGAAGGATTCCTTTAATTGCAGTTATTGGAGATAAAGAAGAGGAAATTGATTCAGTAGCTCTTAGAGCTTTGGATGGAACAAATTTAGGAATTTTCGATTTACCTAATCTCTATAAATTAATGGATGAATTAATAGCAAAAAAAGGCAGAACAGAATAATTTCAAATAGATGAATTTTCTAGCATGTGATTTAGGAGGTACTAAGGTTCTATTAGGCATATTTAAAAAAGATATAAATGATGATTCGCCCAAATTAATATTCAAAAAAAAATATTTATCTTCTGAATGGGGCTCTTTTGAACTAATCCTAGAAGATTTCCTTAAAAATGAATGCAAAAATATTGCTCATCCTTCTTCTGCATGTTTCGCCGTAGCTGGTCCTTTATCTAACAACAACGCACGACTCATTAACTTGTCATGGAATATTTCTGGAAATGCTTTACAGAACAAATTTAATTTTAAAAGCTGCGAGCTAATAAATGATTTCGCTGTACAAATTTATGGAATACCTTTTTTAAAAAAAAATCAATATTCCACTATCCAAAATGGATCCGATTCTGAAGGTGCTAATAATGATCTGCATGCCATTGTTGGAGCGGGGACTGGTTTGGGCATTGCGAGAGGAATAATATCAGGGGGGAATGTAAAAGTTTTAGCTAGTGAAGGTGGTCATGTTGAGTACTCCCCAAAGTCAAAATCAGAATGGGAATTAAAGATTTGGCTTAAGAATCACTTGAAAGTTGAGAGGATATCTTGTGAAAGAATTGTTAGCGGTACTGGTTTATCAAGAATTGCCGAATGGAGATTAAGCAAACCTGATGCCCAAAACCATCCACTACAAAAATATTTAAGAGAAATTAAAATTTCTGATACTGCAAGAAAAGAACTACCTGAAAAAATTTGCAACCTTTCTAAAGAAAAAGATCACCTAATGATTGAAGTTGAGAGGTTATGGTTAGGCGCTTATGCCTCTTTATTGGGAGACGTTGCTCTTCAAGAATTATGCTTTGGCGGGTTATGGATTTCTGGTGGGACCGCACCAAAACATTTCAAAAACTTTAAATCAGATTTATTTATGAAACAATTTTTCGACAAGGGAAGATTAAAAGATATTCTTAAAGCAATACCTATCAAAGTAATTTTAGATGAAGAGTTTGGACTTTTTAGTGCAGCCTGCAGAGCAAAAATGCTTTTAAAAACTTCATAACAAAAATGTCTATTCCTGAAGTAGGTAAAAAAATAAGGGTAACAGTACCTTCCACAACTGCTAATTTAGGTCCTGGATTCGATTGTCTTGGCGCAGCATTAGATCTGTATAATGAATTTCTTTTTACACGAATTGAAGGTGGTGGAGATAGATTTGATTTAATCATGGAAAGTACAGATGGGAATCATTTAAGAGGAGGGCCTGAAAACTTAGTTTTTAGAGCTGCTCAGAAAGTATGGGATAGCGCAAACATGGAACCTTTTGCACTCGAAGCAAGAGTTAAGTTGGCAGTGCCACCTGCACGCGGACTTGGAAGTAGTGCTACAGCAATAGTTGCTGGACTAATAGGAGCAAATGCAATAATGAATTCTCCACTGTCCAAAGAAAAACTCCTTGAACTTGCCATTGATATAGAAGGTCATCCTGATAATGTAGTTCCCTCTCTCCTGGGTGGACTTTGTTTGACAGCCAAGTCGGCTTCTCAAAGATGGAGAATTATTAGGTGTGATTGGCATGATTCCATTAAAGCTGTTGTAGCAATTCCTGCGATTCGTTTAAGCACAAGTGAAGCAAGAAAGGTTATGCCCAAGAATGTGCCCATATCTGATGCAGTAACAAATATGGGGGCACTTACCTTGTTACTTAATGGCTTAAAAGCAGGAAATGACGAACTAATAAAAGAGGGAATGTTTGATAAGCTACATGAACCTTACAGATGGAAACTTATCAAAGGTGGACTAGAAGTCAAAGATGCCGCACTAAATGCAGGTGCTCTAGGGTGCGCAATTAGTGGGGCTGGACCAAGTATTTTAGCTTTGTGTAAAAAAGAAAATGGTAAAAACGTTAGTCAAGCCATGGTAAAAGCATGGGAGAAGTTAGGAGTAGCTAGTAGAGCTCCATTCTTAAACGTTCAAACAACAGGAAGTCAATTTAGTGCGATCTCCGCTAAGTAGTTTTACTTAGGCATTTTTAATGTTAGAGTCTCAAGCTAGTACATCTTCAACTAGAATAAATAAATTATTCATTCCATAAATGAATTTAGAATCTTTTCCTTGGCTATCATCTATTGTTTTACTGCCTTTAATTGGGGCACTAATAATGCCTTTCTTGAGTTCGGAAGAAGGAGAAGATAATACTCTCCCTAGAAATATCTCATTAAGTTTTTTATTTATAGATTTTTTACTAATAATCGGCGTCCTTTTCCAAAAATTTGATACTACTGATAGCTCTTTGCAACTAATAGAAAGAGTATCTTGGTTGCCCTCAATAGGCTTAGAGTGGTCTCTTGGCGTAGATGGGCTATCTGCTCCTTTAGTAGCTTTGAGTGGATTAATTACATTCTTGTCAGCTGCTGCAAGTTGGAAAATTAAGAAAAAATCTAATTTATATTTTGCCCTATTATTAGTCCAAGCATCAGCACAAGCTCTAGTTTTCCTTTCTCAAGATTTTCTGTTATTTTTCTTAGCCTGGGAACTTGAATTAGTTCCGGTATATCTCCTAATTGCAATATGGGGAGGGAAAAAGAAATTATATGCAGCTACTAAATTTATTCTTTATACAGCTCTAGCTTCTTTATTAATACTTATAAGTGGGTTAGCAATTGCCTTAAGTGGTGATGCTTTTACTTTAAATATTACCGACTTAACAAATAAACACGTATCAGGCAGCCTAGCATTGTTATCTTATCTTGGATTTTTAATTGGTTTTGGAGTAAAACTTCCTATTTTTCCTTTACATACTTGGTTACCCGATGCGCATGGAGAGGCTAATGCACCGGTTTCAATGTTACTCGCTGGAATACTTTTAAAAATGGGAGGCTACGCTCTCTTAAGATTTAATGTTCAAATACTTCCTGAGGTACATCTACAAATTGCACCTGCATTAATTATTCTTGGAATCATTAATATTATTTATGGAGCACTAAACGCATTTGCACAAGATAACGTCAAAAGGAGAATAGCATGTAGCTCAGTGAGTCATATGGGTTTTGTTTTATTAGGGATTGGAGCAGTGGATGCTTTAGGGATAAGTGGTGCAATGCTTCAAATGATTAGTCACGGACTTATTGCTGCAGCTATGTTTTTTGTTACAGGCTCATTTTATGAAAGAACAAATACTCTTTCGATACCAAATATGGGCGGTTTAGCAAAGGTCTTACCTATAACTTTTGCTTTTTTCTTAGCAAGCTCATTAGCCTCTCTAGCACTTCCAGGGATGAGCGGTTTTATTAGTGAAATAACTGTATTTTTAGGTATCACTAGTCAAGAAGGCTTCAGCTCTCTCTTTAGATCCATCACTATTCTTATTGCAGCTATTGGTTTAGTTCTTACGCCAATTTATCTACTATCAATGTGTAGAAGAGTATTCTTCGGTCCTAGAATTCCTGCACTAGCGAAAGTTAAAGAGATGAATGGTAGAGAATTAACGATTGGGTTCAGTTTATTGCTGCCTACTTTAGTAATAGGTTTTTGGCCAAAAATAGCCATAAATTTATACGAATCTTCAACCAATGCTCTCAGTCAGCAGCTAACTTTAGCTAAGTTAGTAGGGATTATCCCAACATTATTTAATTAAACTATTTTAATAAATGGATACCTCAATTTTTAAATATGGAGAATTGCCAGAATTTAAAAAATTTACTCCTGAAAGCATAAGTAAACAATTCCCATTAGTACTAGAAAAAATAGCTGAAGATTTTAAAAACATAGAGCAAAATTTATCTAACTATTTGATTCAAAATGATTTAAATTGGGACAATGTAATAAATCCCTTAAATGAAATCAATGAAATTCTTAGATGGAGTTGGGGAGTAATAAGCCACCTAAATGCAGTAAATAATTCTGAAAGTCTAAGAGATATCTATTCAAAATTTCTTCCAGAGATTATTAGTTTGAGTAATAAATTTGGACAAAGTAAAATAATTTACAATTCTTTAGTCAAGCTTAAAGAAACAAATAACTTTGATCAAATCAAAAACAGAATTCTAGATAAAGAAATTCTTGAGATGCAACATAGAGGAATTTCACTACCAAAGAATGATCAAGAAGAATACAACAACATTTCAGAAAAGCTTGGAAAGCTATCAACAGATTTCAGTAATAATGTTCTTGATGCGACTAATAAATGGTTTTTGATATTAAATAAAAAATCAGAAGTCGATGGTCTTCCTGAACGAGTACTTGAATTGATGGCAATTTCTGCAAACAACCATTTAAAAAAAGATGAAGAAGTCGATATCAAAAATGGGCCTTGGAAATTAAGTCTGGATATTCCAACTTATACTTCATTTATGACATATGCTACCGACAGTAACCTTAGAGAGAAACTATATAAGGCATTCGTTGGTAGGGCCTCTCAAGGAGAAAAAAATAATTCTCAAATCATTGAAGAGATATTATCTCTTAGAACTAAACAGGCTAATCTTCTTGGTTATAAAAGTTGGGCAGAACTAAGTTTGTCAACGAAAATGGCAAAAGAAATTAAAAAAGTTGAAAAGCTTTTAGAAGAATTGAGAAAACCAGCATTCAAAACCGCAAAAATTGAATTAGAGACCCTCGATAAGTTTGCTAAAGCTAATGGGTTTTCAAAATCGCAGAATATCGAGCCATGGGATATTAGTTATTGGTCTGAACTTCTTAGAAAGGAAACGCTCAATTTGGACCAAGAGTCTTTGAGACCTTGGTTCCCACTAAATGATGTTTTAAAAGGTTTATTTAAATTAAGTGAAAAACTTTTTGAAATTAAAGTAGTTGAGGCAACTAATGAGGCACCTCTGTGGAATGATGACGTTTTATTTTTTAATATCAACAATAAAGAAGATAATAAAATAGCATCCTTTTACCTCGATCCATATTCGAGGCCTGAATCAAAGAGAGGAGGGGCTTGGATGGATGAATGTTTGAATAAAAATAATGTCGGCAAAAAGACCCTCCCTGTAGCTTATTTAGTTTGTAATCAGACCCCACCATCAAAAGATAAACCTAGTTTGATGAGTTTTGAAGAAGTTCAGACACTTTTCCATGAATTTGGTCATGGTCTTCAACACATGCTCACTACTGTAAATCTTCCACAAGCAGCTGGCATCAACAACGTTGAATGGGATGCAGTCGAACTACCGAGTCAATTTATGGAAAACTGGTGTTTCCATAAAAATACACTTATGAATATTGCTAAGCACTACAAAACAGGAGAAAAATTATCCGATGAGAATTTTGAGAAGCTACTAAAGAATAGAACTTTCAATTGTGGCATGGCTACTCTTAGACAACTACATTTTGCAATTACAGACCTCAGATTGCACAGTAGTATTGATAAAAACGAAGGTAAAACAGCAGATGAAATAAGAAGAGAAATTGCAAAACAAACTACTGTTATTGAACCAATTCAAGAAGATAAATTTCTTTGTTGTTTTAGTCATATATTTGCTGGCGGATATTCTGCAGGATATTACTCATATAAATGGGCTGAAGTTCTAAGTGCTGATGCATTTTCAATGTTCGAAGAAGCTGATCTAGAAAACTCTGAAGATTTAAAGTTTATAGGAAAGAAATTTAAAGATACAATACTTAGCTTGGGAGGAAGCTTACCTCCATTAGACATATTTAAACTATTCAGGGGAAGAGAGCCACAAACAGATTCCTTAATAAGACACTTAGGCCTATCTGGAGCTACAAAATAATTTCATCGATTATTTTGTCAACCACATGTTTATTTCTTACAAGATTTCTATGTTTATATACTTTTACTGATATTTTTTTCCCAAATTTTAAATTTGTCCACCAGCCAGGAAAAACCATCATATCCCAATAAGTAAAGAAATTTACACACTCAATATCATCTAGTAAAAAATCATTATTTGCGAGTTCCCTTAAAAACTTACTATTTATTTTCATTTCAGATATTCCTCTAAAAGGGTATTTAGGTATTAATTGAGCCATCAAAGTTCCTTTGTGAGGGGAACCTATAGATATTAATCTTCTTGTTCTTTTACACCCATTAAATTTTTGAAGCCAGTGCCTGCCAATTATTCCTCCCATAGAAAATCCCAAAATATCTATTTCTTTTTCTAAACCATATTTCTCTAAAATTAATTCGTTTAATTTATTAGTTAAATCTAGAATTGAAGTCATTCCAAATGAATGCTTAAGAGTTGGGGCAAAATATTCAATGCCAATATCATCAAGTTTTGATGTAATAGAAGAAAAAATACTTGAACTATTCCAAAGACCATGAATCAATATAATTGGATTTCTTTTTTCCAAAACTTTAATTATTTTCAAGAATTCTTACTATTGAAACCTTCCCATCGAAACCTGTAATTGGAGGGTTGCATTTTGTCAAAATAATTTTAATTTTAGAAAGCTTAAATTCCTGATCGATGATTTCTAAAATTAAGTTTGAATATTTTTCGATTGTGAAACAATATATTTTCTTTGATTGATCTTTTAAAATTTGGACTATTTTTGAATAGTCAACTGTTTTTTTTATATCATCATTTACTGTACATTTTTCAAAATCAGTCCACAAAAATATATCTAAAATAAATAGTTGTCCTAATTCTCTTTCTTCATCAAGAACGCCAACTCTAGCCCAAAGTTTAATATTCTCAATTTTTAAAAAAGTTTCCATCTTTAAAAGTTTTAAAGATCTATATGTGTATAGATAGCATTTCCTGATGAAAAATCGTCAACTATATTCCCATCACCTTTTAGGAAATATTTGTAAGTCACCAAACCTTCTAGACCTACAGGTCCTCTTGGTGGAAGTGTTTGCGTAGATATACCAACTTCAGCTCCGAATCCATATCTAAAACCATCTGCAAACCTTGTAGAGCAATTATGAAAAACACCTGCACTATCCACTACATTCATAAATTTATTAGCAGTATTTGAATTTTCAGTAATTATTCCATCTGTATGTTTTGAACTATATTTTTGAATATGTGTGATTGCTTCCTCAAGATCATCAACAATTTTTATCGATAAAATTAAATCTAAATATTCAGTTTCCCAATCTTCTAGTCTAGCCTCATATTTTAAACCTAATTCAACTGATCTCTTGTCACCAATTAATTTAACTTCATTAGAATTAAACAAAGGTATTGCTTTTTCTAAAAAAGCTGGTGCGATATCTTTATGGACTAATAGAGTTTCGATAGCGTTACATGCTGCAGGATATTGAATTTTGCTGTCCAAAGCGACTGATAAAGCCATATCTAGATTTGCCTCAATATCTATAAACAAGTGACAAATTCCATCAGCATGGCCTAGCACAGGAATTCTTGTATTCTCCTGAATAAATTTAACTAATTCATTACTTCCTCTTGGAATTATTAAATTAATATATTTCTCAAGATTTAACATCGCCATGCTATCTTTTCTGCTTGTTAGTAAACATATTCCATTTTTATCAAGACCTGATTCATTTAAACCTTCTTGCAATGCTTTCACTATTGAAGTATTTGTTAAATTAGCTTCACTACCGCCTTTTAGCATTACTCCATTACCAGATCTAATTGCTAAAGAACTAATCTGCATCACGGCATCTGGCCTTGATTCAAAAATAACCCCTAAGACTCCAATTGGCACAGTTTTTCTTTCTAAGATCAATCCCTTTGAAAGCTCTCTTTTTATTTGAACTTGATTTACAGGATCAGCCAAGTCACCAACTTTTCTTACTCCTTCAATTCCTGAATTTAATTTTGCTTTTGATAACTTTAATCTAGAAAGTAAAGCCTTAGAAATACCTTTTTTTTCTGCATTTGAATAATCCTTATTATTAGCGTCTAATATTTCTTTGGAATTTTTTTCTAGATAATCAGCCATAAAATTTAAGGCTTTAATTCGATTTTGATTTTCAG
>CACAQQ010000017.1 GCA_902534675.1 uncultured Prochlorococcus sp. | reverse complement strand
TTAACTTATAGAATTGATTTATAAAATTATCAATTTCGGAAATTATTTTTTCCTTAGATTTATCTTTATCCTTAAAATTTAGATACCAATCCTTAAGAGTATTATCTATCTTACTTTCATTTTGAATTTGCAAATATAATTTTAAATTATGAAATCTCGAGAGTATTTTATCTCTTAATTCAGAACAAGTATTTTTTGTAAAACTTAGCAATAGTATCTCATCTGGTTTAACTTTTTTCTCCAAAACATTTCTTAAAACTATGTGAGCCAAAGTAAAACTTTTACCAGTTCCTGCACTTGCTTCTACTAATTTAAACTTATTATCTAATTTAATTTGATTAATATCCATTTCTTTATTAAATTAAACTTTGACCTCATTTTTATAAAGTAAGTAATTCTTAAATTTATTCATTAAATATTTCTCTTCCAAGGCAATCTTAAATTTAATTATTAAAGCTAAACTTATTGTCAAAAATAAATAATAAATAGATAATTTTATTATAAAAACTCCAATGGAAATAAATATTAAAGAATAGTACATAGGATGACGCGTAAATCGATAAATACCTTTAGTAACTAGATTGCTATTGTTTGTAGGTCTTGGGAAAGGGGATAAATTTTTACCTAAGTCTTTAATTGAAACTAACATTATGATGAAAGCGATTATGATAATTAAAATACCCAGGAAATAAGAAAAAGGACTTGCTTGAATTATTTGTTTTTGTGGAAGAAATTCCCATTGAAAAAAATGAAGACTAACAATAAAGAACTGTAAAAAAACAAGCATTAGTTCATAAGCAGCTTTAAAAAAATTTTTTAACTGAAATTTAGACATTTTTTATTTCTTTAATGCTTTAATTAGAGGAGCATATAATCTGTATGATAATTGATCAAAATTGTTATTTCCAAGAAAGAAATCTGGTTCTTTTTCATTACCAAAACACATTTTCATTTCGATATTATCTCTTTCTCCTTTAGAAAAATTTTTATTACCAATCCATTTATCTGTAAAAGCTTTTTTTTCATTTTTTGATTTTATTTTTGCTTCTACATATTTATAAGCACTTTCTGGAGGAAAAGGTAAACATTTTTCAGAATAATTTTTAAAAATATTTACGTACTCCTCCAAAATTAAATTTGATTCAGTTGCTCCCGGTGATTGAATAATTTGCGATTTATAATTATTTTCTGCTCTAAAAATTACTTTAGTCCTTTTTATATTTCTCTTTAAAGATGAAATAAAGAGTAATTTTATCCAAGCCTCAGTCAAACGACTTAAACTTAACTTCGCATTAATTAATTCAATTACGGTGTCATCAGAGATTAAATATTCTTCTTTATTCGCATTTAACTTAACGTAGATTTTATTAATTTTATTATGTTGACTCAAGCTTGCAGATAGACTGCTTAATAAGTCTTTAATTTCTTTTTCTTTTGTAAAAATACTATTTTTGGGCATAATAATACCATTTTCAACCAATTGATCATTAATATTTAATTCATTTAAATCATAAATAATATTATGATTATCAATCTCTACTTGCTGGATTATTTTTGTAATTAGTTGCGACTTTTGCAGATTGCTTACATACTCCTCGTCTGGATGATGAATAAATATTTCCTTGGGAGAAATATTGTTTTTATTAAGCCAATATTTTTGTGGAGTCTTGAACCAATAAATCAATTCTGATAATTTGAAATTTTTAATATCAGATTTTTTTTCATGCCAATTTATATCTTCTATTAAAGAATAATTACTTTTAACAATCTTAGATTTATCAAAATCAATTATTTCATTTTTATTTAAATCAAAATTTTTAATTATTAGTTCTCTTTGGCCTTGGTTTAAGAAACTATTAAAATAAGAAATTAACTCTTTTATAGGAAAAGAAACATCTAATTTTTTATTATCTTTATCATTTTTTACCCAAGTAACTATAAATTTATCTCTGCAGGCAATTAACAACTCCAGAAATGCATATTTCTCTCTTTCAAAAACAGATGGATCACCCAAATGATATTTGTTTTTTAATAAATTAATGTTTTCGCTCTTTGGTAATTTTGGATAATAAACACTATTCATGTCTATTAGGAAGATAACCCTATGTGGAATATGCCTTGAATTCTCAATATCACTTACTAGGATCTTGTTGACTCGTGATTTGCTTTGATATTTAGCTTTATTTATGCAAGAAATTAATATTTCTCTAAAAACTTTTAACAAGATAAGATCATCAGGTATTAAAGGTATTGCGTGATTATCAAGAATTCTATTTATTTCACTTATTTCTAAATTGAAATTTGCATTAGAATCAGCAATACTTTTTAATATAAACTTTATCTTTTCAACCCAATTCGAGTAAGAAAAAGATCCCCTTATCAAATTAATGTATTTTTTTAAATGAATTAATATCTTAACCCATTTATTCAAATCCAAACTTATATTTTTATAGCTAAATGGTTTTAAATTAAAAATACTTAAATTTACTTCTTTGTCATAAATTAAGCCTAATGTAATTCTATTTATACACCAATCTAGAGTATTTTTCTCTTCACCTAATCTTTCTTTATCATCTAATCCCCAATGAAACCCCGCTTGGGTAAGTAAGAAAATAATTTCATCCTTCTCAGTAATATTAAAATCAAAAATGTTCTGAGTTACTTTTTTTGAAAGAATATAATCTATTTTTTCAAGTGTAATTTTTTCACTTGCTATTTCAGTGATGTCAATTAGAAATTCATAAATGCCTGAAGAGTCATGATTATCCTCATCGATGAAAAAATAAGGTATCTTTTCACCATTAATTAACTCATTATTAAAGATGTACCTTAGATAAGGTTTAATTAAATTAGTTTGTGGAGATAAAACAGCAATATCACTATATTTAATATTCTCGCAAGAATTTATTATTTCTATAATTTTATTTCTTAAATATTCAAATTGACTATTCTGATTAAAATGCTCACAAAGTAATATTGAATCATCCCTTTCACTTACTATGAAATCAACGTTTTTATTATCAATTAGTCTTTTTTGTATTTGATTAAGAAGAGGAATATCTTTCTTATTATGAAAATTAGTTGTTGGATCGAGATAAATAAGATTATTTTTTAAATTTATACCTTCTGTATAAATATTTTCATCAATTAATTTCTGAAAGTTTGCTCCAAAATTACCAAATATTTTCTCTATATTTTTATTATTTAAATTCAATTTACTTTCATTATCATCAAATTCCAACTCGCCTTCAAGACAATTTATTCTATTCCATAAATCTTCTCCAGGAGATAATAAATATAAATTTACCTTAATAATTTTTGAAAGTTCTGAATAAAAATTAATATGTAGTTTAGATAAGTTATTATCTGAAAATATATAAATTTGATTTGGTAATTGAAATTGAACTTTTTTAATTTTTCTTAAATTCTTTATTACTTCAATCATGTATAAACATGATGGCTTTTCAGATATCTTTTCCTCTAATAATTTATATAAAATAGGTTGCCAAAATTGATCTGAGTTTAAATTCTTAAATAGATTAGATGAATTAATTTCATATCTATTCCATTGAGCAATCATTTCAGGTCTAAAAATCAGATAATCAATAAAATTATTCGTGATCTTTTTTGTCAGATTATATATATCTCCATCAATTGTCTTTTTATTATCCAAATATTTATTAATCCAATTTCTAAGCGGAAATGATTCTTTAAAGTTATTTAATTCTTCCAAGGAATCAATAATGCCCCATTTAATTGACTCACAATTCCATGCGCTCATATCAATTTCAGGAAAAAAATTTGTCAATAAAGATTCGGTATACGTTGATATTGTCTTTAATTCATAAAGAGCACTTATTTTGTTTTTTATAGTTATTTGTTCACGTAACCAATTCCCCAAAAAGTAATAGGGGACGACTATTTCTAATTTCTCATTTATAAGCGGCGGACATATTTTTAATTCCTCTGCTAACAGCTCACTAATTACTTCAATTTTATTTGACTTATAAAGATTGAGCAATTTACTAGATGGTTATGTTACTCAACTTTAAATGGATCAATTATTTCTGCATTAGGACATTCGAATTCCCCCACAGCAACAAACTCTAAACGAAGCTTTAAGAAAGTTATAAATTTTTTATCAGTCGATAAAACAACTGCTGGGGTAGATGGAATTTTTGCTTTTAGATCAGCAAATTGGGTGGTTTGTAAAAATGATGGATTTTTTAAGAGCCAAAAATCTATTTCTTTATTATTTTCTTTATAGTTCCTCATCCTCTCTTTCAAAATTTCATCAAGTGGTTCTTCAACTGTTAAAAACTTTTCACTTGCCGCAACGAAAAAGTATGTTGTCATTTTGAAATTTAATTTGATGTGATAAGGGACTTCATTTCACGTACAGACTTTTCTAATCCTATCGCTAAAGCCCTTGCAACAATACTATGACCTATGTTCAACTCGTTCATATTGTTAATTGATGCAATTTTTTTAACATTATTGTAGTTCAGGCCATGGCCAGCATTAACAACTAATCCAAGGTCATTTGCTAGATATGTAGACTCTATAATCCTTTGTAGCTCTTTATATTGTTCAGATCCCGATAGTTCAGCATATTTTCCAGTATGTAACTCTATAAAGTCAAAACCTATTTCTTTAGAGTAGTTAATCTGTTCACCAGCAGGATCAATAAATGCACTAACTTTGATGTTTGAATTTTTTAAATTCTCAACAAAATTCTTAAGATATTTCATATTACTTTTTACATCTAAACCCCCTTCAGTAGTTACTTCCTCTCTTTTCTCGGGTACAAGTGTTACGTAATCAGGAAGAAGTTTTTTAGCAATTTCTAACATTTCTTCTGTAGCAGCCATTTCTAAATTGAGCTGAGTTTTTATAGTTTCTTTCAAAAGGAATACATCCCTATCTTGTATATGTCTTCTATCCTCTCTGAGATGTACTGTGATTGAATCAGCCCCACCTAATTCAGCTAAAAAAGCAAATTGAACAGGGTCAGGCTCCACAGTTTTCCTTGCTTGCCTTACATTTGCAATATGATCAATGTTTACGCCTAAAGTAGCCATAATTTTGAAAATCTTAGTTTCTAGACAATCTAGTAACCGCCCAATAATAGCTAATAAAAATAGGCAAACACTTAAATTATTAATATATAGTAAATAGAAATTGAAGAAGAGATCCTTAGATGTTTGGCATAAAATCAACCCTTTCTTGGGATTTATTGCAATGTTCGTTACCCAGGACTTGGTTTTGAGGTTCTTTTTTAGAAAGAAGAAAATATTAAATAGTGGTTTCTCTATTTCTCAAAATTCATCGATTATATTGGCTCCAACTCATAGATCAAGATGGGACGGCTTAATCCTCACTATGGCAATGGGTAGAAGGGTGACAAAAAAGGATTGTAGATTTATGGTTACCAAATCGGAAATGATCGGATTACAAGGTTGGTTTTTAAAAAGACTTGGATGTTTTTCGATAAATCAATTGTCTCCATCTCTATCGGCTTTAAGATATGCGATTGAACTTATAGAAAAAGGCGAACAACTAGTTGTTTTCCCCGAAGGAAAAATTAATAAATATGGAAAAAAATTAGTTCTTAAGGAAGGACTCTATAGATTAGCTCGATTAGCTACAAAGAAAACAGAATCTATTATTATTATTCCAATTGGAATTGCCTATAGCAATATTTCTCCGGAATTTAGGGGTGAATGTTGTTTATCTTTTGGACAACCCATAGCAATTAACGATTATTTAAACCTTCCTATCAAGGAGTTTAATAAAATCCTAAGTGAAAAAATGATCAGAGAGGAAAAAATAGCATTAAAAAATGTGGGTAGATGAATCGGCAATACGTTAATATTAACTTTAATAAGTTAACGAGAGTATGAAATTCTTAAAATTAATCCCAATTTTATTTATATTTTTTGGAAATTTCCCTCATAAGAATTTAGTACATGCAGAAGTTAAGAATCCAAAAAATTACAAAGTACTCTCTAATGACAATAAAAAACTTTCCATCTCAAACGTAGATTATTATATAAAACAAGGCGACAAATTTATAAAAAACGGGGATTTTGATAAAGCCAAGGATTCCTACTTAGATGCAAGAAAATTGGCAAAGCAACTTGCATCTTTTTATTCTGATCTAAATTCATCTTTCATAGGAGTTGATGCAAGAATACCAAATGAAATGCAAAAAAAAGGGAAAAAAACATTACAAGTTTTGGCAGAAATAAATCAAAGATTAGCCTCTCTCTACATAGAAAATGAAAAACCTGAAGTTGCAGTACCTTTACTTGTTGAAACAATTAGGATAATGTCTCCGAATAGCCCCGAAGGCAAAGAAGCTTATGAAAAATTGATCCAACTAGGATTTGTTGAGACAAAATATAAGGGATAGAAAAAATTTATTATGACCACAAAAACTGAAGTTATTAACTTAATCACTAAAAAATTACCAAATTCCCAAGTTTTTGTTGAAAACCTTAAGGGAAATGATCATTTACAAGTAACTGTAATTGCATCTGAATTCAATGGATTATCATTAGTTAAACAACATCAGCTAGTTTATTCTGCATTAAAAGAAGAATTAGCTTCAGAAGCTATCCATGCGTTGGCATTAAAAACAGAAACACAAAATTAAATCATGAACAACTTAACGAAAGACAAAATCCAAAACCTGATTGCATCAAATCCAGTAATGGTATTTATGAAAGGAACTAAATTAATGCCTCAATGCGGGTTTTCAAACAACGTAGTTCAAATACTAAATTCCTTAGGTGTAGAATTTAGCACTTTTGATGTCTTAAGTGATTTCGAAGTAAGAGAAGGTATCAAAGAATATTCAGATTGGCCAACAATTCCACAAGTTTATTTAAAAGGCGAATTTCTTGGTGGGTCAGATATTCTTATAGAAATGTACAATTCAGGATCTTTAAAAGAAAAAATAGAAATTGAATTAGCGTCTTAAGACAATTAGTAAGTATAAATACTGATTTGGTTAATAAAAATTAATATTTTATTTTTATTTTTTTTAAAAAAACTTTTATTTTATTCCTTCTTACGGATTAATAAAACTTGATGGATCTAAAATCCATCTTTCAATTAATCTTTCTAATTTCTCTTGATCTTTTTGCTCTAAACTGTTGCAATTCCTCAAGGCTTGGAGATAACCATCACTATATAATTTAAGATCAGATGGCGTATGAAAACGAGTAACTAAGTCTTGGCAACTATCGCAAATTGATTGAAAATGACGAATTGCTTTAGGATTTTCAAATGATGTCATAATTCGATAGATTCCGATTTTTATTTAGCATTTGTTATACCTTATTAAGGATGATAAAAAATTGCCTGGACCCAACAGTAATTAAGAATGCAATCAACTGAGCAAATCTTAGCTTCAACCCCTGGCAGTTCACAATTGCCTTCGAGCTCTCAAACTCCTTCAAGAGTTCTTGTTGTTGAACCTCACCCCACACTTAGAACGGTCCTTGTACAAAGACTTCGCCAAGATGGTCACCTAGCCGCTGCAGTTGGATCAGCTGCAGAGGCAGTTGACCTATGCAGAGAACAATCGCCTGATCTATTAGTAAGTGCTGAAATCCTTGAGCAAAATACAGCAATGAGACTTGCTCAACAATTAGGATGTTCAGTTATCGTTTTAACAGCAAGATCAGGCGTTGAGGCACTAGTGAATCTTTTAGATGAAGGAGCCGATGATGTTCTTAGGAAACCATTTGGTCTAGAAGAGTTAGCAGCGAGATGTAGAACTCTTCTAAAGAAAGGAAGAATAGGACTACAAGAAAAAGTCGAAGTTGGTCCTTTAGAAGTTCATCTTCTTTTAAGACAGGTTACTCTCAGCGAGAAGCCCGTAGAACTTAGCCCAAGAGAGTTTGCTCTTCTTTGTGCCCTTCTTATGCCTCCTGGTATGGTAAGGAGTCGACAAGAGCTTCTGAGGATGGCTTGGCCGCCTTTCAGCGGAGGGCCAAGATCTGTAGATACCCAAGTTTTAACATTACGAAGAAAATTAGAACAGGCTGGACTGGGAGAGGGAGGAGGAATTACAACAGTAAGACAACAAGGTTATAGATTTAGCATAGATAATATCTGATATTTAAAAGCAAAAAACTCACCCATAATCATACAAATTGACAATATTGTTAAGACTTTATAAGTCCATAAAGGAGATATATAAGTTATTTCTTTAACAGTAATACCAGTATTTGTCGAAACAATTAATAAAAATTTTTCGAAATTCTCCACCCTTTGCGGAATAAGAAAATTTTCATTTTTGTAAGTATTAAAGTAATGAACCTTACTACCCTGACTAGTAGGTCGAGATTTAATTAACTTAATATCTTTCCAAGAAATCTCCCAATTTTTTCTCCCCAAAATTTTTGATATAGGGCTTATTTTATATGAGATTTTATTATCACAAGTTTCTACGTAATCACTTGTTATGTTGAAAATCAAATAAAGGCCCAATAAAAATAAAGTAATAGAGGGGATTTTAAATTTGTCAATAGATATAAATGGTATGGGAATTGTAAGGGCTAAGTATAAAGAAATTAATGAACTTTTTACAAAAAAAAGAGTTTTAAATTTTTCTATCATTTACTAAAGATCTGTTTAGTTTGGTAGTTTAAAACTATTTATATTTAATTTTGCACCTATTTTATGAGCACAAGCATATCCACTAAAAGCTACTGCATTAAGTCCTTGTCCTGGGAAGCATGAATCCCCTACGCAGTAAAGGTTTTTAATTTTTGTAGTATTAAAAGGCATTGGCAAAAGACCAAGTAACTTTTTAGTAGGAATTGGTCCATAACTACCTTTATATCTACCAAGGAACTTTTTATGGGTTTTTGGGGTACCAATTTCTTTGTGATCAATGTTTTGTTCAAGATCAGGCAAAATACTTGAAATCTTGTCAACAAGAAATGAAAAGTATTTTTCTTTCTTTTGCATATATTCTTTCCTTGAAAGGCCTTCCCATTCACTTATTGATGAAGGAGTAAATGCATGAATTATGTGTTTACCATCTGGTGCTAAAGACGAGTCCAATAAAGTAGGAACAGAGACAAAAATCACGCCCTTTTCTCTTTCTAAGTCATCCCAATTCTCAACTATTATGTGATGACAATTAAAGTTATTGCTTATTAGATTTTTTTCTACCCCTAGGTGGATCGAGACAAAAGATGGGGAAGGTTTATAAGTTTCTGACCACTTATATTCACTTTTTGGCACATTTTTACTAGGAATTAAGCCTTTCTTTTTATCGGCCAGTCCAAATGTATCCCATCTAGTGGAATTGGAAACAATAATGTCTGAGAAAATTTCTTCCCCATTTGAAAGTTTAACTCCTACAGCCTTCTCATCCTCAAAAAGGATTTCAGTAACATTAGCTTTGTAGCGAATCTTGCCTCCTAATTTTTCAATCCCTGAGACCAACTTTTCGGCGATCTTTCCTACTCCCCCTTTTGGATAGTTTATACCTCCAGCATGCCTGTCTGTAAAAACCATTCCCGCATTAATCATAGGGGTTTTGAGAGCTGGCATTACTGACCAACAAAAACATTCGATATCGATAAATTTTAAGAGCTCAGGATCCTTTATAAACTTTCTGGCAACATCTCCTGCATTTACAGGTAACCATCTAGCTAATCCTAAACAAGATAAAGGGGATTTAAAGAAAACTTTAAAAAGATAACTCGGTTCTTCTATTGATAAAAGGGGCATTGAATCTAAACATTTAAATACACTTGCACAAGTATCGTAAAATTTCTTTATGCCATCTTTTTCATTAGGAAAACTAGCTGATAATTTACTTATAAATTGGTCATAATTTTTGTCTACAGAAATACTAAAGTTATTAGGTAGATGATATTCAAGTTGAACAGGGTCAGGAATCGTTTCACATTTCTCATTAACATCTCTTAAAGCTCGAGTTAATAAATTTGTATAACCTTTCTCTCCAAATCCAAAGATCATTGAAGCACCTACATCAAAGGTGTAACCTTTCCTCTTAAAGGAGCCTCCACTTCCACCTGGAATAATATATTTCTCAAGAACTAAAACTTGAGCTCCTTTGGCTGCTAATTGTGATGCTGTTACTAACCCCCCGATTCCTGAACCGATAATAATTGCATCGAAATTTTCCTTATTAGATTTCATTTTTTAACCTCTGGGTAGTTTATTCTAGTTAATTTTGACAAGTAAGTGATCTTTTTCGAAACGAGAATCCAAAAACTTTTTAAATCCTTTTAAAGCTTCTGTAGATCTTTCTTGATAAGCTTTATATCTTAATTTTTTATCTTTTATTCTTTCAGTAAGTTCTGGGACTAAACCAAATGAAGCAGGCATTGGCTGGAATTTATTTTTTTTCTGATTAGATAATATTTGATTTCTATTACTGATGAAATTAATTAAAGAACCAATCATTGATTCATCAGGGAACGTTACTGGTTTTTTACTCATAGCTAATAATGATGCATTTATTCCTGCGAGCAATCCTCCTGCAGCAGCGGCGGCATAGCCCTCCGTTCCTGTTATTTGACCGGCAGCAAAAAGAGTTTGTCTTTTCATAAATTGCAAAGTTGGCAATAGTAATTTTGGTGACTCTAAAAAAGTATTTCTATGCATTACTCCAAAACGTACAAATTCAGCTTTTTCTAAGCCGGGAATCATCCTAAAAATTCGTTTTTGTTCTGACCATTTTAGATTTGTTTGAAAACCTACCATATTAAGCAACTTACCTTCAAGATCTTCCATCCTTAATTGAACAATTGCATGAGGACGATTTTTTAATCTATTCTCTCTATCGAATAAGTCGCCCCACTTTGGATTCCACAATCCTATAGATTTCAAGGGTCCGTATCTCAATGTTTCAATTCCTCTTCTAGCAATTTCTTCTATTGGCAAACAAGCTTCAAAAAAGTTAGCAGTTTCTTTTTCAAAGTCTTTTAAATAAGCTTGTTCTCCTTTTATTAGTTCGTTCCTGAAATTAATGTAAGCATCCTTACCCATAGGGCAGTTTAAATATGCAGGATCTCCTTTATCATATCTACTAGCTTTAAAGACAATCTCTTTATCGATAGTATCACCATAAATTATTGGACTAGCAGCATCAAAAAAATGACAATCATCGATACCAGTAAAAAATTGAATTTTGTTAGCCAATTCATCTGCCGTTAGTGGACCAGTTGCCAGGATAGTTATATTTTCTTTGCTTGGAAGATCCAGTTGTTCAAATCTTTTAATTTCTATTAAAGGATGATTAGATAATTCTTCAGTAAGAGCATTGCTAAATTTAGATCTATCTACCGCTAAAGCACCTCCCGCTGGAACAGAAAATTTATCTGCTATCTGAACTATCAATGAATTAAAAAATCTTAGTTCTTTTTGCAACAAACCAGCAGCTCTATCAGAACTTATAGCCCCAAAACTATTACTACAAACCAATTCTCCAAATTCACCCGTATGATGAGCTGGAGTAGACTTGAAAGGTCTCATTTCAACTAATTTAACTGGCACACCAGAGTTAGCTACCTGCCAAGCTGCTTCAGAACCTGCTAGGCCTGCTCCTATGACTATTACTTCTTTGTCAATCAAATTAGGTTAATCCTTTCCCAAGAAGTCTCTATTAAACTGTTCTCTTGCTGGTTTTTGTATATTAAATATAACCCAAGCTAAAGCTGCGATGATAGGTGCGAAAACTACAATTGTTCTAAGCATTTTAAAAAATCTATTATTATTCAATATCCTACCTTTTAACTGTAAATATAGAGAGAATTTTTAATTTTTTATTTCATAAGTTAAGAATTGTTTTTCTATTGTTCAACTTGAGATAAAAAGTTGTTTTTTTTGCCTTTAAAAGGGATAATTTCTTATGTACTCAATTTTACAAAATGGGTCGCTAGCTCAGCGGTAGAGCATCCGGCTTTTAACCGGCTGGTCCTGAGTTCGAATCTCAGGCGACCCACATTTATATTAAAATTGAGTTCATTTTATTTATTGAAAAAAGCTTCTTTAAATCTCAATCAAATTAAAATTTAATTTAAAAAATTAAGCCCTTTTATAAATCTTTTTTTGCAGGCAATTAAGATTCAATTAGTGGCAATCGATAAATTTTATTAGCATCAAAAAAATAAATTTAATTTTTTATAGATAATGTTTTATAAGATTTATACGTTATTTTCTCTAAAATTTCTTTGAAATAAATAATAGTAATCTGTAGGAGTCAAAACGCTAACACTTCATTTCGTTAATTAGAGTATCTATTAAAAACAAAATTTACTTATAATATCAAACTTGCACCTTCTGATGATTTTTTTTGGTTTAAATTCAAAAAAGGATTTTCATTAAAACTAATATCTTTTAATATTGAACATATTTGCAACACTATTGTATCTAAATATGTTTTTCAAGCAAAAAAAATATAATTTTAAAAAAATAACTGAGAATACTTTACAAAGCTTCATAAAAGCTGTTACAATCTTTTACATAACTTATTTTCTATTATCATGACACCTGAAGCAGAACGTTTTAATGGTTGGGCCGCAATGTTAGGTTTTGTAGCAGCTGTAGGCGCTTATGTAACTACAGGACAAATTATTCCTGGCTGGTTCTAATCCTACAAACAAAACCCCAAAAGTTGTGCAGTAAACACTTAACAAATTTGTCAAGCTCACAACATTTATTAATGAAATAAAACGTTTAAACCCCTTACAAAAGGGGTTTTTTAATTTATTTAAATTAAACTGATCTAGTTTTTTGAACTTTTTTCAATATTATCTAGGCATGTAGAACATAATAAATGACCTTTTTTAATCCAAAATGTCTTTTTTGATCTTTCTATATCCTTTCTACAGATTAAACATTTAAAAATAGGAGTCATATTTAAATAACTTAAAGTTTATATTCATAAATAATTTTTAATAATTATTATTTAATGTCTTTGAATTTCTAAATTAATGTTGAACAGGACTGTTTAAATATATAAAAAATTTACTGAATTAACAATAAATTAAAGTTA
>CACAQQ010000016.1 GCA_902534675.1 uncultured Prochlorococcus sp. | reverse complement strand
TTACTGAGCTTATTAAATCTCAAGAAGATTTACTAAAAGATTTAGGAATAAAACAAATTAAGCCATCAAACCCTGAGGAGGATAAAACATTACCTTCTTATCTAGAAAAAAATTGTACAAAAGCTATCGAACTTGTTTTAAAAAAATTTGATCAGTCAAAAGAAGAGAGAGATCTTGAACTCGAAAACATAAAAATTGAGACTCAAAGTAAAATTGAATCTTTGAAAGATGATAATCAACTAAAAGCTCTTCTATTAGAGAATGATAAGTTGTTAAGTTCCGACTTTAAAAAGCTCACAAAGAAATTAATGAGGGCTCAAATTATTAATGATGGGAAAAGAGTTGATGGACGCGAATTAGATGAAGTTAGAAAAATTTCAGCATCAGCAGGAATTCTACCAAAAAGGGTTCATGGATCAGCCTTGTTTCAAAGAGGTCTAACTCAAGTTTTATCTACTACAACACTTGGAACACCTAGTGATGCTCAGGAGATGGATGACCTCAACCCTAGTACAGAAAAAACTTATTTGCACCACTATAATTTCCCACCATATTCAGTAGGAGAAACAAGACCAATGAGAACTCCTGGTAGAAGAGAAATTGGCCATGGAGCTCTTGCCGAAAGAGCGATTATACCCGTCCTACCAGGTAAGGAAACTTTTCCCTATGTACTAAGAGTGGTTAGTGAGGTCTTGAGTTCAAATGGTTCTACTTCAATGGGATCTGTTTGTGGAAGTTCACTATCATTATTAGATGCAGGAGTTCCTCTAAAAGCACCAGTTAGTGGAACTGCTATGGGATTAATTAAAGAAGGAAAAGAGATAAGAATACTCACAGATATACAAGGTATTGAAGATTTTCTTGGAGATAGAATTTCTTCAACATAAGTTGGATTTTCTCTTATTAATTTTTGATCTAACACTCTTTTTTTTTATACCTTAAATAAGATAGTTAATTTAATTTCATTATTAGGTATTTTTGATAAAAAATTAATTAAATTAATGATTCCTAACTTATGCAATATATTGAATTTTATAAATTTAGTTACGAGGCAGAACGTGCTCTTCCAGTAGATGACCATTCTTTTAGTAAATCAATTTGTTCTTTAGCTGTTCTTGATAAAGGGACTAATTCTGAAACTGCCTTTATTAAATCTTTTTCCATAAGCTCTCTATTTTCGGAGAATGAAATATGCATCCCCTCTATTACTGCCTGTTCAAGTTCTGCTCCTGAGAATCCATCTGTTCTATCAATAATGGTAGAGAGAGGGAAACTATAACTTGGCCTTCTTTTTTTTAAATGCAAGTCTAGAATGCTTAATCTTTCTTCTGAATTTGGTAAATCAAGAAAAAATATTTCATCAAACCTACCTTTCCTCAATAATTCAGCGGGAAGCTTATCTATAGCATTAGCTGTGGCAATTACAAATACCGCTGATTCTTTTTCAGCCATCCAAGTAAGCAAACTTGCCAAAACTCTTTGACTTGTCCCTCCATCACTTCTAGCATCGCCCCCAAAGCCCTTATCAATTTCATCAATCCAAAGGATGCAAGGTGACATGGCCTCCGCTCTCAATATTGCTTCTCTTGTTCTTGCCTCGCTTGAACCTACAAGACTAGAAAATAGTCTTCCCACATCTAATCTAAGAAGAGGCATCGACCAACTTTTAGAAATTGATTTTGCAGTAAGTGATTTTCCTGTCCCTTGCGCTCCAACAAGTAAGACTCCCTTTGGAATAGGTAGTCCATAGTCTCTCGCTTCTTTAGAAAAAGCCTTATATCTTTGATTAAGCCAAACTTTTAAAACATTTAAACCACCAATATCATTTTGATTTGATTTAGTTTCAAAAAATTCTAAAATTTCACTTCTTGCGATAACTTGTTTTTTCTCTTCAAGAATATCTTTTATATCTTCTTTACTTATTTTGCCTCTTTGAGCAAGGGCTTTTGCAGTGACTTGCTTTACTTTTATTTCGGTTAGTCCGCTTGAAGCTATAGAAAGTTCGTCTAAGTCTTTTTCTTCAAGGTGCGAATTGGTATTAATAGCAATATTTTTTATTAGACTTTTCAATTCTTTTTGATCAGGTAAAGGTAAGTTTACGATTGTCATTAATTCATCCATCTCTTCTGATGATGGGAATAGATGAGAACTAATAACTAAATTATGACTAGTTTCCTTAAGCGTAGAAGCTAGTTCTTTAATAGTTCTATTAATAGATGGATCATCAAAAAATTTATGAAAATCTTTTATTAATAAAGTTGTTGAAGCTTCAGAACTTTGTTCCTTAAGCCAGTTAAGAACACCTAAGGGATTATTCGAAAATTTATTTTCTTCATTTATTAATCCTCTAATACCATTAACACAATCCCAACAAACAAATCTTTTTATATTTAATCTTTTACAAGATAAATTAATTAATTTTTCAAGTCTTTCCTCTTCTTTAGTCCTTATCCAAATTAATGAACTTCTTGATTTTATAAGTAATTCTAAATTTCTACACCAAGAATTCATTATTTGAGATTTTAAACTATTTTTTACTATTAGGTTCGAAAGGCAATCTTTTATCTGAGATAGTTGAGGCAGAAGTCGTAATTACTTCATTTTTCGCCAACAATTGTTGGTCCAGAATTTTTTGTAAATTCTCAGGAAGAGCCTCTTTGTTGAGTAGAAAAGTTTGAAATGCCTGAAATATATTAGCAACAACCATATATAGTAATACTCCCGCTGGTAGTGGGAAAAACAGAAACATACCAGTAATCATCACTGGGGTAATTTTGTTAGCTGTTGACTGCTGTGGGTTTGCAGGCATCCCCTGACTTGATAAAACTTGTGAAAGAAGTAAGGTTAATCCAAAGGCCCCAACTAGGACAGCAATATCCCAATTAATAGACCCGTCTACGTAAAAACCAACTTGACCAAGTGCTTTAATAAAAAGAAAACCACTTTTAGCAGCTAAACCAGGGATTTTTGCTTCAATTGTTGCATCACCTGGTTTAACTGCAGTAACTGTCCCATCTTGGGAAACTTTTATATTTTCGGAACCTTTAGCAACCTTCCATGTAGGAAGGAATTTTGACCCATTATCGTATTTAGATAAAACTTCCGAATAGCTATTACCATTTGTTGTTTGCAAATTTATTTTGATTGATTCTTCTGTCCCTAGTCTTGTTCCACCAGGAATAGAAGCGATTACCGGAAAATGTGATTTTTCTGTAATAAAAATAGAGTGTCTTGGGGATTTATAAGGTTTTGGATCAATAGCTGCGATTTGATCCTGTGGAACAACCTTAAGATTTATGTTGTAAGGGACGTCTGCGAATGGCGATCCCCTCAAGGTTGCAAACAATGCGAAAAGTACAGGCATTTGTACAATCAATGGCAGGCAACCTGCAAGGGGGCTCCCAAACTCATTCATTAGTTTTCCTAATTCTTCCTGCTGTTTTTTTGGATCACCTGAAAACTTAGATTTTATTTCTGCTTGCTTTTTTTGCATTACTGGTTGGGCAATTTTCATCCTCCTGGCACTTCTAATAGAGCCAGCGCTTAAAGGGAAAAGTGCAATTCTAATTACGACTGTTAATGCAACAATCGCTAAACCATAACTAGGTACTAAACCGTAGAAGAAATCTAGAATCGGGATAAGTAATTTTTCAGAAATGAACCCTATCACGACATTAAAGAGAATGAAATTTTGCTTGACATTTTATTTTACAGGAAAAAAAGGTTTTTGTAATTAATTTATTTAGGATTTAGTAGCAAATCCTTCTACCTCGTTAAGATTTGGTATTTGAGATCTTTTAAATATATTTTCTTCAATAAATTTTTGCTTTTCCCTGAATTGAGGTAAAGATTTCATTTCAACCTTTGATCCGTCATTGAGAATGAGAACCATATCACCATATGAACCAAATCCTCTTGGAATAGATCTGATTTCTTCAATGTTACTCAATGAAACTTGTGTTTTGTTTTTACCAAACCAGCCACCATCAATTGTAATCCTTTTGTTTGTGATTTTATATCTCAACCACAATGCTCTAACTATTGCGGCAAAGGTAAATGGCAAACCAAGAATAGTTATACCTGCGATTAGATTTATTATTAAATCACTTCTTGCAGGACCGCCTTCGTAAAAGTTTTCTTCATTCATGTTAATCATTTGATTAGACGAGATTTGAACATTAAGTTTTGAAATTCCTCCAAAAGTCTATTTTTATTGTTGTAGAAATCTCCGATTTTAAGGTTAACAAGTAACCAATAAGGTTTGTGGTTATTAATTTTTTGAATATTCTTTAATAACCATTCTTGAAGTGTTCTTTTTATTTTATTCCTATCTACAGCTTTTTTTGAAACTTTTTTACTGATAGCAATTGCAATCCTAAATTTGTTTGAGTTATTTTTAAGTTTATGGGATATGAGTATTTCGGGATTTGATCTTGCCACTTTAAATGTCATTAATTTTCCATGATATTTTATCGAATTTTTATGAATGTAATTAAAAGTCCTATGACCTTTTAAACGCATATCTTTTGGTAAGGCCATTCAAATTTAAAAGTTATACAGCTATTCTTTCTCTACCTTTTTGTCTTCTGCTTTTAATAACTCTTCTACCAGTATGAGAACGCATTCTTACTCTAAAACCAGATACACGTTTTCTTTTTCTTGAAGTTCCGCCAAAAGTTCTTTTAGTCATTTGTTTATTTATCCTTAATTAATTTATCATTTAATCTATCACTATAGTCCAACTTCCTAAATAACTTGACACTGATGTTCCTTTAGGTTGTCCATATGAATGAAATTGATATAGTCCTGATCTTTTTGGATTGAAAACTTTTAAGACAATTGCATAACTTTCTTTATTAGAAGAAATTGGGCTGTATGGATAAATATCTAATGAACGTAAACCTGATTCTTCAGTATTAATTTCGATATCAGCTGGGATATCTTCTAAACATTTTGTTCGATTCTCATAACCGCCTATTTTTACCTTACAAAGACTTATTTTTTTATCTTTTATAGTAGCTTTGAATGATTTGGGGATACTTAGATTAATTTTTAAAAGATCAGTTCTTCTATCAGCTGGTCTCAAGAAAAAAAAGATCGTATTTTTAAATTTTTTTCTATTTTCTTTTTGAAACCATTTTAATCTTCTATATCCAGAGTCTTGATCCCACTGGAATTCTAACCCTGCTTTAGCATCTTGTGAGTTATCAAGAATTGGAGTTGAGATTAAAATTGCAGGGATAAGCAAAAATCTTAAAATTTTAAAGTTTAAAATAAGTTTCTTTGTGTTGTTTAACATTGAGAAAATAAATTTTTATCGGGTTAATTTGGAATGTTGAAATTAAAATTAAAAATTGTTTAACTAAGATTAACATCTATCCGTCCTTAATTTCGCAGCGCCTCTTAAATAAGGATGCTTCACGGGGTGATTTGGGGGCAATAAAACTTGAGCCATTACCCTTATACAAAAATCCACATCATTTGATACATACATTTGTTGACAGTCTAAAAATGCTACTGAATCAAGTCCATTAAATTTTCTCGCAATTGAAGCTGGAAAACAGGCATCTAAATCTTTTGTTGCGGTAAATGTAATAGACAATAAGTTCGTCTTAATAAGATTATTGCGTGCAATTAATTCATCTATTAGTTCAACTACTGCCTCTTCTATTCTCTCTACAGAATTCCCAGTTGCGGTTGTAGCTCCTCGAATAAATGTAATTTTATATTCATCATTCATTTTTTATACCTAAATAATTTAAGGCTTATATAACCAAAGTATCTTATTAGATGAGTCAATTTCAAAAAAGATATTATTGAAAATTCTTTCAATAATTTTACTTCCAGGGATTAATCCTAATATTTTCTTTTTTTTCTTCCCAAAAGTTAATGGGTCAATTTTAGGATCAATATTAACCATTTTTGCGGCTAGTTCTCGCGCTACAAATTCATCCCCAACTTCATCAACAAGTCCTAATTGTTTTGCTTGGGTTCCTGTGAAAATTCTTCCATCGGCAAATTTTCTAACTTCTTCAATAGGTAAATTTCTACCTTCAGCAACAGCTTCAGTAAATTGTTTGTAACTTTCATCTATGAGACCTTGAAGTAGTATTCTTCCTTCTTCGCTTAAAGGTTTATCTGGAGAAAGTATATCTTTAAATACACCGCTTTTAACAGTCTCGAATTTTATACCAACTTTATCTAGTAATTCAGACAAATTATTGCCCCTTATTATTACACCAATAGAACCTGTGATTGTGCCCGGATTTGCAACAATTTTGTCAGTTGCAACACCAATATATACACCTCCAGATGCTGATATGTTTCCAAAACTAGCAATGACTTTACATCCTTTATCTTTTAGTCTTTTAATAGCAGAGTATATTTCTTGGCTATCTCCAACAGTACCTCCTGGCGAATCTATTCTAACGATTAAAGCAGGAAATTCTCTATCCTCTATCTGTTTAAGAGCTTTAAGTACAGAAACTCTAGTTGAACTTGTAATAGGCTCATCAATTACAATACGAGCCATTCTTTTTTTTGACTTTCGTCTAAAAGGCCAAATCATTCTTTTAAAATAAATACATAAAACTACTTTAAAAAGATTATCAGCAGACCTAATGAATTCAATCCTAAATTGGTTTTTAATGATACTCCCTTTTGCACTTTGGGGTACTTCTATGGCGGCTATGACTCCCCTAGTATCTAGTGCTGGACCTGAGTTTGTGGCTTCTTTAAGATTACTTCCTGCAGGAATTCTTGTTCTAATTACAACATATTTGTTGAAAAGAGATTTAAAAATTTATAAGTGCGATTTGAAATGGTTTTTTATTTTTACAATTGTAGATGCCACTTTTTTTCAGTTGTTTTTAACTTATGGAATTGAAAAAACTGGAGCAGGTTTAGGCTCTGTGTTGATTGATTCTCAGCCACTTTTGGTGGCAATTTTAGCAAGATTGATTTTCGGTAATTTAATTAACCCAATAGGATGGTTAGGTTTACTTTTTGGCTTGGGAGGCATAGTATTCTTGGGAGTTCCGCAAGAATTTCTAAGGAATTGGTGGTTAATGTCTGATACTGCCGTTACAGATGTGGCTTTTAACTTAGGAGAGCTCTGGATGCTTGCAGCTTCGCTAGCTATGGCAATAGGAACTATTTTGATTAGATTCACCTGTACCAAAAGTGATCCAGTTGCAGTTACAGGATGGCACATGGTTTTTGGGAGTATACCTTTGATTATTAAGCATTGCTTACAATCAAATTTTCAAATAATCCCAGATTGGTCAATATTTGATTGGGGACTAATGTCATTTGCAAGTATATTTGGAGGAGCAATAGCTTATGGGTTGTTTTTCTACTTTGCGAATAATAAAGAATTAACTGGATTCAGTACTCTTGCATTTTTAACTCCTGTATTTGCTCTAGTAAGTGGAGGATTTTGGTTAGATGAAAGACTTACTATTGTTCAATGGATAGGTGTGGTTTTTGTTCTTATTTCGGTATTTTTTGTTAGCCAGAGAAGGTCTCTATGGGAAAATAAATTTACTGATAATGTCATCTAACTAGTTTCTTGTTTCAAAAATTAGTTTATAAGTGTAAAAGTTTAAATAATGCATATAGTTTTGATTAGTACTCCAATAGGTTTCCTCGGAAGTGGCAGAGGAGGAGGAGTTGAATTGACTTTGAACTCCTTAGTTTCAGGATTGCTTTCTTTAGGGCATTCGGTAGATGTTATAGCTCCCAGATACTCTAAATTATTTAGAAGTAATGAAAAAGCAAAATTACATTTTGTAGATGGTAAGGATCAAATTAGTTGGCAGCATCAAAATTATAATTCTCCTGTAAGTATCCCAGACAATTCGCTTTTAGTGGGAATGCTTGAAAAGGGAATAGATATTGCTAAAAAGGCAGATATATTGTTGAACATGTCTTATGATTGGTTACCCATTTGGATGACTCTAAATGTAGACATACCCATTGCACATATTATTAGTATGGGTTCTGAAAGTTCGGTAATAAATAATATAATTTCAAAGGTATATGCTAAACATCCACATAATTTTGCTTTTCATTCAAAAATACAAGCTGATGATTATCCATTCATAAAAAAACCAACAATTATTGGGAATGGATTTAAATTGAGTAATTATACTTTTCAAGATTCAGTAAATGGACCCTTGGCATGGGTTGGAAGAGTGGCACCTGAGAAAGGTTTAGAAGATGCTGTTTATGTTGCAAATGAACTTGGAGAAAAACTAAATGTTTGGGGAGTTATAGAAGATGAGAGCTATGCCTCAAAGATTGAGCAATCATTCCCTAAAGGAACTATAAATTGGATGGGTTTTTTATCAACAGATGAATTACAAAAAGAACTTGGTAAATGTCGAGTTTTGCTAAATACCCCGAAGTGGAATGAGGCATATGGGAATGTAGTCGTTGAAGCTTTAGCCTGTGGGGTTCCAGTCATCGCTTACAAAAGGGGAGGGCCTAGTGAAATTATTCAGCATGGGCAAACAGGATATCTTGCTGATCCAGATGATAAAAAAAATCTTCTTTTCTATGTAGAGATTATTGAAAAAATAAAACGTCAAAATTGTAGAGAATGGGTAGAAAAAAATGCTTCCACGGATATATTTGCGAACAAGGTTTTGAACTGGCTTAATAAAGTAATGCATGAATACAAAAAAAATAATTAATAGTAAATGATTATTCTTAAATCAAAAAAAAGGCTTATAACCTTACTGATAGTTTTATTGAGTGGGAGCATAATATTTATCTTAGATCTAGGTCATACAGGATTGGTGGATGAAACTCCTCCTTTATTTGCTGCTTCAGCACGGGCGATGAGTGAATCTGGTGATTGGTTAACTCCAAAAGTCAATGGGATATTCCGTTTTGATAAGCCCCCACTAATATATTGGCTAATGGGTTTTTTTTACTCATTACCTAAAAATGAGATTTGGGATAGTTTAGGGACACTCTCCGCAAGACTCCCTTCGGCTTTGGGATCATTATTTTTAATGTTGATGATTGGAGATACTTTGTTTTGTTGGCCACAGAAGGGTGATAAGCAATTTTTCACTCCAATAGTTGCATCATTATCCTTTGCTTTGTCACCATTAATAATTATCTGGAGTAGAACTGCTGTGAGTGATGCTCTTTTAACTGGAACCTTAGGGATAAGCTTGCTTTTGTTTTGGAGAAGAATGGCAAGTGTAAATAATGATCAATGTATTACAGCGTGGGTATTTTTAGGATTTGCAATTTTAACTAAAGGACCTGTGGCATTTGTTTTGGCAACCTTGACTATTACATCTTTCCTGTCCATTCAGAAGGATTGGAAAACGTTGCTTTATAAGATAAACCCCAGGAAAGGCTTTTTAATAACAATATTAATAAGTGTTCCATGGTACATCTTAGAACTGATCAAAGAGGGAAAGCCTTTTTGGGATAATTTTTTTGGGTATCACAATTTTCAAAGATATACCTCAGTTGTAAATAATCATGCAGAACCATTCTGGTTTTTTCTTTACATAATGATATTAGCTTCATTACCATTTACCCCTTTTTTGTTTCACGGGATCTTTAAAGCCTTTCATGATCTCTTGAAAAGTTCAAAAGAAAGTTGCGATGCCAGTGAAACTCTTTATACCTTTTCTCTATGTTGGTTAACGTCAGTTTTAATCTTCTTTAGTGTTTCTGCTACGAAACTCCCAAGCTATTGGTTGCCAGCAATTCCAGCAGGGGCAATCTTAATTAGTAATAGCTTTATAAGTTTAAAAAATACAAATAAAAGTTATTTGTATTTATGGTTTTTTAATATTTTAATTTTGTTTGGTATCTCAGTAGCATTCTTTTTCTCAAATATTTGGTTAGGTTCAATAAATGATCCTGAAATGCCTAATCTTGTATCTGAACTGATAAGCTCTGGGATAATTTTCAAAGCCAGATTATTCTTCTCATCATTTACACTTCTTGCAATAATTTTATTTTCTTTAAAATACAAAAAAATCCTTCTTTATCTCCAAATTTCAATTTTAATAGGACAATCTTTTTTGATGTCGCCAATTAGAAAATTAGCAGATACTTCTAGGCAATTACCTTTGAGGAATATTTCAAAATTAATTTTAGATATTCGCGATGGGAATGAAACTTTAGCAATGATCGGAATAAGAAAACCTTCTTTACATTATTATTCGAGGCAAATAGTTTTTTATGAACCAAATACTAAAGAAGGATTAATTAATCTCTCGGACAGGCTAAATACCGATAGGAGAGAGAATTATGAGGATCAACCTGATTATGAATTCAAATCTTTATTGGTCGTTATAGATGAATATTCTTCACGCGAACAGCACTGGTCAAAAATTAATCATCAAAAATTGGGAGAATATGGGATTTATAATTTATGGCGAATTCAGAAAAGTGATTTGAATAAGTATTCGGAATTTTTAGTTAATAGAGGTTTTAAATCTGACTGGAAAAATAGAAAAGTTGAAAAATTTTAACAAAGCTTCTTTTTTAGAAGAGCGTTTTTAAGATCATCAAGACTGCACTTAGTGGGGATTTCAATTTCGTTCAAATCTTCAAGTAATTCAAGATCAATTACAGAATCTTCAGCTAAAAAACTAAAAACTTCATTAATGGTTATTCCCATATCTTGAGCCATCTCTGAGATTAACCTCAGAGTATCCCTCCTCACAGAAATCCTGAGATCTAAAGGGATATATTCATTTTCAGGGTTCGCTGACTTCATACTCTAAATCTTAAGACATTATGTATATATCGGGACATTATCTTTACAATATTCATTACTCATGCATTTGTTAACGAAGTTTTTAGTTAAATGCATTTATAAAAATTTTTAAAAGAGGTATTGTAATTATTGAAATTAAAGTTGTAGTAAAAAGAATTTTTGAAGCTATTTTTTGTTTCACGTCGTAAGCCTCTGCCATTAAAATTGTGGATATTGCCGTTGGGGTTCCTGCCTGAAGTATTACCGCTGATGATTGATAGAAGTCAAAATTTAAAAATTTGCTTATTAAAAAAACAATAAAAGGGAGAATAAATAACTTTAGAAAAATGGAGAATTTTATTTCATCATTAAGATCAAAAATTTTACCCTTTTGATTAGTTATTATCCCTAGTCTTGTTCCCACAATTATTATTGCCAAAGCGATAACTAATCTCGCAGGTATCCAAAGGTAATTGCCTAATGTCTCATCTAGATTGAAAAGATATGCCAAAAGAACACCGATGATCCCTCTTGATGCAGGACTATTTATCAATGCGTTTAATAACCCTTTGATATTTGGGATATCCTTTTTGGGATATTTTTCTTGAAGAAGAAAAGGTCCAAATATCCAAGCGAATAGTGTTGTCCCTAAGTCAAATCCTATTGTGAAGTTAATAGTTTTTGAAGGTAGAAGAGCTATTGCAATAGGTATCCCAAGAAATGATGTATTGCCTATTAGGCCAGCCAGCTGCAAAGTATAATTTGAAAGCTTATTTTTAAATATTGGGAATATATTTATTAAAGTTACTAAAAATCCAATTAGGGAGAATGCTAAAAATGCGCTTTTAATAAGATTTATATCTATACCCTCTTTTAGTAGAAGACCCATTACACTCAAAGGAATGCCAAATCTTATAAGAGGTCTTGCGATATATTTTGAAATCTTTGGATTCTTTTTCCCAAGAAAAAAACCAAAAATTAAGAAAGGGATAATATTTATGAAGAGAGAGTAGATGGTATTAATTAAATATTTAATAAAGCAATATTAACTTGCCGTAGTACAGTCAAAAAAAATTTTTAATTCACGAACGAATTAAATTATTTTCCATATTGCTTTATCAGGAATCAAAGGAGATTTATACAAATCTTCTGGTTCTTTGGTCAAAACTCTCCAGGTTGGAACTCTACAAGTTACATAAGCAGGACTTTCTATTAAAACCCCAGGTTTCTCATCAAAAGTACAAATAAACCCTTCTTTCCAAAAACCACCGTTGTTAAGGCTACCTTTAAACCAAACCCAGCATTTTGAAGTTTTCAAGATCAGTAAGAATTTAGTCTTATGATAAATAAAATTAAAGAAATATCTCTAAATTTGATACTTTTGAGATAATTATGTCTATATTTTAGGTTTGAAAAAATATACTTTTGAGATTAGTATCAATAGATTTAAGATTAGGGTAATAAAATTAGCTATCAATATTGGAGTAGACGAAATTTTATAACCGTAAATAATCCAAGACAAAACTCCGATAATAAACATTATTAAAGTTGTCAAAGAAACATCTTCAGCCTTTTTTGTTTGTAAAATCTTGATCAATTGTGGTAAGAATGCCGCTGTTGTTAAAATCGCTGCAAAATATCCGAATATTTCTACATTCATAAAAGTTTTAAAACTATTCTTTAATTAAATTAGATAAAAACCCTAAAGGATCTCTCATGTTTGATGAATATCCAAGCACATCGCTCGAAAGAAATTGATATATGACTTGATTTTTATCATTCAATAAAATAGAAGCACCTCTCTGGGGGAGATATTCTTCACGAAGAATGTAATCCCCCCAATTTTGAATTATCTCATTCATATTGTTTAATCTAAATGTTGCTAATTCAAATGGCCTCAAATAACCATCTCCGAAAACCTGTCTAAAGGAATTACCTGAAAAGTTTAGAAATTTTAAGACTTCAATTTTGTCAAATTCTGAATAGATTTGCTTTGCTTTGCGGTCGCCTGTATAACCCCTGATAACTTCCTTGATTGTTTTAAAAGAATTTATTCCTGATAACATCAAAAGCATATTGATCCAACCTCCTTACCTATATTTATAAATTCATCCTCATATTTTAATTTTTGTGATTTTGCCTTAAGAGTATCTGGATCAATTGATTGACTACTGTATTTTTTACTAAGAGAACCTTTTCCTGTATGTAAGAATTCTTCAACAAAAATTTCAATTATTATTCCATGAATTTTTCTATAAACCATATTAATACACTTATTTTTAACTCTATATTTATCGCCTTGATTCTTTCCTGAAACAATCATTTCAATCCCAGTTTCGGAATTTTTGAGTAAATTAAAATTATTTTCTAAATGAACGGATTTAAATTCTCTCTTAACTCTGTGTATACATACCTCAAATAGCTGAGAGGCAATACTTTTAACAATTTTTTCATCTTCTATTTTTTGAATATTTGGCTTAAAGTCTTTACCTAATATGAATTCACCTTCATGAATTTTGTTTTTATTAAAAAAAATACATTTACCTTGGTAACCATTGAATTCATTATTCCAGGTGTACCTATTTTCATATGCCTTTCGAAAAATTTCCTTACAATTAATTTCTCTTAGATTCTCCATAAATTTTTAGATAGGCCTAATTATTTTACAAAAAAAACTCCCCTGTCAAAAAGGGAGTTTTTTTTTAAATTGAACTAGTTTTGAGTAATTTTTGTATTTTCAATATTATCAAATGCTTGGCCAATTTTCTTGAAGTCAAATCCCATTGCTCTTAATGCATGCCAAAGATGACCTTGTAAGAAAAAGAATCCCAAATAGAAATGAGTATTAGCAAGCCAAGCTCTTGAGCTGTATGCTCCTGAACCTAAATCAACCGTATCAGTAAAATAAGGTGCGAATTCAAATTGAAGTTTTAAAGGCTCTCCGTAAAGATCAACTGGATATATTGTTGTATTTGAAGCACACCAAAAAGCAGCAACAAAAGCCATGTAAGAGACACCAACTACTGAGTAAGACAAAATAGCCTCGGCGCCAAGTAATCCTTTACCTTTAAATTCTGTATATTCTCCAAATTGTTTAGTACAAATATGGAAAACTCCCCCAATTATTTCAAGGAAAGCTAAGAAAGCATGTCCTCCCATAACATCCTCAAGACTATCTATTTTTAAAAAATCAAATTGATGATTCCAGATGGCAGCAATGTCTAAATTGTAAACAACTTGTCTTGTAGATCCTATCGCTGGGTCATAAATTCCATGAATACGAGCCCATTCGACGAACATTATGGCTCCAAGACCAAGAAAGATCAGATGATGACCAAGAATGAAAGTTAATTTATCAGGATCATCCCACTCAAAATCAAATTTTTGTGGCTTACTATTCTTTGGATATTCTCCAAGATCTCCTGCAAATTTGTTGGAATGTAGTAATCCCCCAGCACCTAAAACCGCTGAGAAAATTAGATGTAATGTGCAAATTACAACAATTCCATATGGTTCTGTAATAACACCATTTTCAATGCCCCCAATTCCAATTCCCGCAAGGTGAGGCAAAACAATTGCTTTCTGTGCACCCATTGGAATACTGGCGTCGTAACGAGCCAATTCGAATAATCCAAAAGCTCCTGCCCAGAACATCATTAATCCTGCATGGGCAGCATGAGCTGCTATGAATTTACCTGAACGGCCAACAACACCAGAATTCCCTGCGTACCAGTCATAGGAGACATCAGATTTTCCGTAAGTTTGTAACACTTGATTTAAGTAAACAGCAAGTTGAGCTTATTGCTAATCAGGATGTTTTTTTACATGTTCTTTACAGATTTAATTACTTATGTAAAAAAAACATATTTCGAAAGAACAAATGTTACAAATTAGAAAAGGAATATCTTTGACAGCTTATGACAATGATGGGATTTCATTCTTTAGCTGAGATGCCCAGGTTTCAAGACGTGAATCAGTCAAATCAGATTCACTATCCTCATCAATAGGTAATCCACAAAAGCTTTCTCCAATAACACTTTTAGACTCATCAAATGTATAAGTAGATTTATCTACGTAACCGACCATTTCGGCACCTGCTTTAATGAAGTAGCTATGAAGTTCTTCCATAGCATCACAATAATTTTCCGTATATGTAGAAGAATCTCCTAAACCAAAAATTGCAACTTTTTTCCCTGCCAAACTTAGTTCACCAATATCCTCTAATATTGAATCCCATGCAGTTCCTGATCTTTCTTCATCTGCACCAGTGTTCCAAGTAGGTATCCCACAGATAATTCCATCAAGGCCTTCAAACTCTGAAAGATCATCTACATCAGATACATCTTTGGGTGCTTCTGCTGAAGAAATAAAATTATGAAGCCGATCAGCTACGTCTTCAGTTTTTCCAGTTGTAGTTGCGTAATA
>CACAQQ010000015.1 GCA_902534675.1 uncultured Prochlorococcus sp. | reverse complement strand
TATAAAAAAGCATTAGAAAAATTTTACCCAGGGAAATCCTTACCCATATATGCCTCTAAGGCAAATAGTTCTATATTTATGAGTAATCTCGTTTCCTCGGAAGGTTTAGGTCTTGATGCAGTTTCAGAAGGAGAATTATTAACTGCTCTTAAAGGTGGTGTCCCAAATGAAAAAATTGTATTCCATGGGAATAATAAATCTGATCAAGAAATTAATTTCGCAGTAAGAAATCATATAAAAATAATTGTAGATAATGACTATGACCTAAAAAGATTAGAAAAAATTTCAAATACATTAAACCATGATTTGGAAATAATGATCCGCTTTACCCCTGGAATAGAGTGTCACACTCATGAATATATAAAAACAGGATCATTTGATAGCAAATTTGGTTTTGGAATTGAATATTTGAATAATTTATTTACCAACATCAGCGATACAAAACATCTTAAATTAAAAGGTCTACATGCTCATATCGGTTCACAAATTTTTGAACTAGATCCTCATAAGGATTTGGGTGAAATAATGGTCAAGATTATTTTAGAAGCTAAAAAATTTGGTCACAATATCGATGAATTAAATGTTGGTGGAGGTTTAGGGATTAAATATACAGAAAGTGATGATCCCCCCTCAATTAATGAATGGGTGAAAACAATTTCCTCTTCTCTTGTTAAAGCATGTGAAAAAAACAACTTGGATCTTCCTACATTAATGTGTGAGCCTGGAAGATCTATTGTATCTACAGCAGGTATAACAATTTATAAAATTGGGGCTTTTAAAGAAATTCCCGGTATCAGAACATATTTATCTGTTGATGGTGGGATGAGTGATAATCCAAGACCAATAACATATCAATCAAATTACTCAGCATGTTTAGTAAGTAATCCATTTAATATTAATTCCAAAAATAAATATACTATTGCAGGTAAGCACTGCGAATCTGGAGATGTATTGTTTAAAGAAATAGAACTAGCAGATTGTAAAACAGGAGATCTTATATGTGTTTTTGGTACTGGTGCATACAATAATTCAATGAGTTCTAATTACAATAGAATCCCAAGACCTGCTGCTCTATTAGTTAATGATGGTGAAGCAGAGATTATTCAAAAGAGAGAAAGTCCTTTAGATCTTTTAAAATATGATGTATTACCTGATCGCTTTATTAAACAAAATTAGGTACATTTAAATTAATTTTGTATTTAATGTGAATTTCTGGGGGTTTATAAATTTAAAGTTATTATTAGATGTCTTATTTGCCGTTGGTTTTGGACTTTTATTATTTTCAAGAGTTAAAGAACAGCGAACGTTGTGGCTTTTAAGAGGATATTTATTTTTAGTTTCATCCGCATGGTTTATACAAAGGTATGCCTATCTTCCATTAACATCTAAATTAATTGATGCTGTTGTCCTTGCTTGTTCTCTTTCCTTAGCAATTCTTTGGCAAGGAGAGCTTAGAAGATTAATGGAATTATTAGGAACTGGGAGGTTAACTGTATTACTTGGAAATCCACCAAAGGAATTTAGAGCAACTTCAACTACTATTACTCAGCTAGTTGATACTGCAGGTAAACTCTCTCAAAATAGAAGAGGCGCGCTAATCGTTGTGGATTTAGGGAGTGATTTAAGACCTGAAGATTTTTTATATTCAGGCACAAATATTGATGCACAACTATCAACAGACCTTTTAATAAATCTTTTTGCAACAGATACACCTTTACACGATGGAGCGGTTCTTGTTAAAGGTAATAAAATAATATCTGCAGGAGTAATACTTCCTTTATCGAGGCAAGGTATTAGTAGATATGGCACAAGACATCTAGCTGCACTAGGAATTACAGAAAGATTTGACAGATGTATTTGTATTGTTGTTTCTGAAGAGACTGGTACTTTATCATTAGCAAGCCAAGGGAAACTTGAAAGGCCAATTACCAGCAGTAGGTTACAAGAACTTCTTGTAAATTTGATTGGGAATCAAAATCCCATTGGAACAAATAAATCATCTTTAAGTAAAAAAGTTTTATCCCAGAAAACCAACTCGAATGATAATATTATCAGTGAAATGAATGAAAAAGAGACCGAAAAATCAGAAATCTTCATTAACAAAAAGGATTAACTAATGAGTTTAGGAAAAATATTTGAAAATAAAAAAAGTGACTTATCCAAGCGCATAGATAAGCAAAAAATTCCAGAACATATTGCAATAATTATGGATGGGAATGGGAGATGGGCAACAAAAAAAGGTTTGCCTCGTACATATGGCCACAAAAAAGGGGTAAATGTTTTAAAAGAAATTATCAAAGTATCAAAAAAATTAGGTTGTAAAGTACTTACCGTTTATGCTTTTTCAACTGAGAATTGGACAAGACCATCAAAAGAGGTTAGTTTCCTCTTAAATCTATTTAGCGAAGCATTGAGTAATGAAATTGAAGGGATACATGAAGAATCAATTAAGATAAAATTCATTGGTGATTTAACCCCTTTCCCAATAAATCTAAAAAAAATAATATCTAGTTCAGAATCTCTAACTAAAAAAAACAATAAATTTTTATTGAATGTTTGTGTCAACTACGGTGGTAGACAAGAAATAGTAAAAGTTGCAAAAGAAATAGCATTAAAATCTTTTTCTGGAGAAATAGAACCTAGTGAAGTTAATGAGGAATTATTTAATTCAAAGCTATTAACTCAAGGAATTAAGGACCCGGAATTATTAATAAGAACTAGTGGAGAAAAAAGGATAAGTAATTTCCTTTTATGGCAACTGGCTTATTCAGAAATTTATATATCTGAAATATTGTGGCCAGACTTCAATGAGTTCGAATTTCTTAAAGCAATAATTGATTACCAATCAAGGAGTAGACGTTTCGGCGGTATAGAATCATTACCAAATGAATCTAATTAAGATTCTCAATATTATTAGTAACTAAAAATGACTGATTCGAATTATAATCAATTAGATAACGAAATTAGGTTTAATTGGGGAAGACAAGAAATATTAGAAATTCTTAATAAGCCTCTGATTGATTTAATGTGGGAATCACAAATCGTTCACAGGAAATTCAACAAGTACAATATTCAATTAGCATCGTTGTTCAGCGTAAAAACTGGTGGATGTGAGGAAAATTGCTCGTATTGTAGCCAATCAATTTATAGTACAAGCGAAATCAAAAGTCATCCACAATTTCAAGTTGAAGAGGTCTTAAAAAGAGCTCAAATAGCAAAAAATGAAGGGGCAGACAGGTTTTGTATGGGTTGGGCATGGAGAGAAATTAGAGATGGGAAATCTTTTAATGCAATGATAGACATGGTTAGAGGAGTAAGAGATTTAGGAATGGAAGCATGTGTTACTGCTGGGATGCTTACAGAAGATCAAGCTTGCAGACTAGCTGATGCAGGTTTGACCGCATACAACCACAATCTTGATACTAGTCCCGAGTATTATAAAAATATTATTACTACTAGAACTTATCAAGACAGACTAGATACTATCAAAAGAGTAAGAAATGCGGGAATTAATGTTTGTTGTGGAGGAATAATAGGTTTAGGTGAAACTAATTGCGATAGAGCATCTCTTTTGGAAGTGCTTTCAAACATGAATCCGCACCCTGAAAGTGTTCCTATAAATTTATTAGTAGCTATTGAGGGTACTGGTTTAGAAGATAATCAAGAAATTGATTCAATTGAGATGATAAGGATGATAGCCACAGCCAGAATTCTTATGCCAAACAGTAAAATAAGATTAAGTGCAGGTCGAGAAAAACTCTCAAAAGAAGCCCAAATTTTATGTTTTCAATGTGGTGCAAATTCAATTTTTTATGGAGATGAGTTACTCACAACTTCAAATCCATCTTTTCAATCAGATAGAAAACTTCTTAAAGAGGTTGGTGTATCATTTAATAAAGATTTTGATACTTGCGAAAAAACATTATCTTCTTTATGAAAGGCAAAAATTATAAAATAGTCTCGCTTTATTCCTTCTTCCCATTTCAAGAAAACTTAATTCTTGATCTCAAAAATAAATTATTAGCAATTGAGAATGAAAAAGATCTTTCAGGCTTATTAATTTTGGCAAGCGAAGGTATTAATGGCACAATTTGTGCTGAAAAGAATGTAATTAATTTTGTAATCAATTTACTTAACAAATATACCGATAATAGAAATTTGAATATAAAAGTAAACTTTTCAAAAAAGAAAGTCTTCAAAAAATTAAAAATAAAAATCAAGAAAGAAATAGTTACCATGGGCGTCAGTGAAATAAATCCTTCACAAGATAATGGGACTTATATTGACTCAGCTAATTGGAATAAGTTAATCAAAAATCAAAACACAATAGTCATTGATACTAGAAATCAATATGAGGTTTCTATAGGAACATTTCAGAATTCTATAAACCCAAACACGAAAAACTTTAGCGAATTCCCAAGGTGGGTAGATGATCATTTAAATAGTCATTTAGAAAATAAAAAATCTACAAATATTGCAATGTTTTGTACTGGAGGTATCAGATGTGAAAAAGCTACAAGTTTACTAAAAAAGAAAGGTTATAAAAATATTTATCACCTAAAAGGGGGCATCCTTCAATACCTTGATGATATACCAGAAGAAGAAAACTTATTTGAAGGTGAATGTTATGTTTTTGATAAAAGAGTTGCTTTAGATCACCAATTAGAAAAAGGCTCCTACTCGATTTGTCATGCATGTGGAATGCCAGTTTCAATTCAAGATCAAAAAAGAAAAGAATATAGAAAGGGTATCCAATGTCATTTCTGCATAGATCAATTTAGTGATGATGATAGAAAAAGGTTTGAAGAAAGGCAAAAACAGATCGATAGATTAAAAGGGGTAAATCAAACAATTTATAAAAATTAATTTTCAAAAACATGAAAGTTGTAGACTTAGAAAAGTTAGGAAGTTCAATAGGACTATTAATTAAAATTCAAGTTAGAGAAACATTTGGGTTATGTTTTTTTAGAATCGTTGTTGCAGAACAGAAAGATAACATTATTAAAATTTGGGCCGAAATGAAAGGTTGGACTTTTTTAAATAAAAAGGGAATACAGCTCGATACATTAAGAATCCTTAGTAAAGCCCCCTCCTTTGTTTCAGAATTAATATGGGCAACAACTATGGCTTGGGCAATTGAAAAAAAAGCAAGCAACAAAGCTAGACTTTTAGCTATTTTTGACAGCGAAGGATATAGTAAAAAACTTGTAAGATATTTCAAGTTAATAGGATTTAAAGTTGTTAAAGAAGTTGGATCTAGCCCAATAGATCTTTTATTAAGGTTGGTCTGGGGAGGTGCCGGTACACTTATGACAGGGGAATGTAATTCTTTATTGAAAAAACTTGAAAAGAAACTTTCTTTAATTGAAGAAAGCTAACCAGCATGATAACTACTTCTAACTAAGGGACCAGAAGATACTTTCTTAAATCCTAATTCCTTAGCGAATCGATACAAATATTGAAACTCTGATGGTTCCCAATATTTCTTAACTGGCAAATGATTTAATGAGGGTCTTAAATATTGGCCAATGGTAATTTGATCACAATCTATTTTTTTAAGATCATAAATTGTGTGTTTTATTTCATCTAGTGTTTCGCCCAGACCTAACATAATGCCTGATTTGGTTTGAATATGAGGAGCATAATCTTTTGACTTTTTTAATAAACTTAGGGATTTTTTGTAATTTGCACCTTTCCTAACTTCTTTTTGTAGTCTCTCCACAGTTTCTAGATTGTGATTAAAACAAATTGGATTTTTTTCTAAAATTATCTTCAACCTTTCTGTCTGAAGACTATTGGTTTCATCAAAATTTTTGCCCCCACCCCATAAATCAGGAGTTAAAACCTCTATTTTTATTGTTGAATCAATTTTTCTAATCTCATCGATTGTAGATATAAATAAATTTGCACCATGATCAGGAAGATCGTCTCTAGCTACAGATGTCAAAACAACATATCTCAAATTTAGTACTTTCACTGCTTCAGCGACTTGAATACATTCATCAATATTGATAGAACTAGGTCTACCTTTATTTACCTGACAAAAAGCACATGAACGAGAACATATCGATCCACCCAGTAAGAAGGTGGCTGTTCCTGAGGCATAACATTCTGCTCTATTTGGACATCTTGCTTCTTCACAAATGGTATGAATATTTGATTTTTTGATGAGTGTTTGTATTTTTTCAAATTCTGAAGCTTTACTAATAGGAAATTTTATCCAGGAAGGAAGTCTTAAGATTTTTTCTTTCTTGATTAGATTATTGTCTCTCATTGTCTAATTTAGTTTTGTTCTGCCTTCTAAGGCCCTTGCAAGTGTAATTTCATCCACATATTCAAGTTCACTGCCCATTGGGAGCCCATACGCAATCCTCGTAACTTTAGTAAAAGGGGCTAACAATTTTCCAATATAAAGACTTGTTGTATCTCCCTCAACACTTGGGGTCAATGCCAATATGATCTCATCTATTTCAGACTTACTAACTCTTTCTACCAAGCTTCTTATTTCTAAGAGTTCGGGGCCAACAGAATCCATTGGAGATATTAAACCACCAATAACATGGTAAACACCTTTAAATTCTCTGGCGCGCTCCAAAGCAAGCAAATCTTTAGTTTCTGCTACTACACAGATTAGTTTTTGATTTCTTTCAGTATTTCTACAAATTTCGCATTCATCTTCTGAAGTCAAATTGAAACATTTTTTGCAACGACCAACATTACTATGTGCTTCTAACAGAGCCTTTGAAAATTCTCTTATTGTACTTTCAGGTTGTTTTAAAATAAACAGGGCTAATCGTTGCGCTGTTCTTGGACCAATCCCTGGGAATTTCTCAAAATGACCGATTAATTTTGAAAGTGGTTTGGTATAAGTAATCAAAATTAAATTATTTCTAGAGATAATTTAGACGCAAAATTCCGAATTGCCATAATTGTTTGCTTTTAATGTCTTATTATATTTTTAGTTAGTAATTTCAAACAAAATGAAAAATATTAAATTTAACCCTTTCAAATATTTATTTCTGGTTTTTTTGTGCTTAACACTGAGTGCTTGTAGTGGTGGACTAAATGCGGGATTAGAAGCTTATCAAAGCCCCGATGGTAGATATGCCTTTTTGTATCCAACAGGATGGACTAGAGTAAAAGTAGATGGAGGACCTGAAATTATTTATCATGATTTAATAAATAGTAATGAGACCTTAAGTTTAGTTATTTCTGATGTCAATAAAGAGGTTCAATTAGAGCAATTAGGAAGCCCAAGTGAAGTAGGTCAAACATTAATTGATAAAGTCATTGCTCCCGAAGGTTCAGGTAGAGAGGTAAAACTTATAAATGCCAATAAGAGGGAGGCATCCAATCATATTTTCTATGATTTAGAGTATGAATTAAATTTAAATGAACAGGCAAGACATGAATTAGCTACTGTCGTAATTGATAGAGGAACACTTTACACTTTCGCTGTGGGAACAAATGAAGAGAGGTGGAATAAAGTTGACGGTATGTTTAGTAACGTAATTGAATCATTTAATTTCTTAATATAATTAAGAAATTAATATTAGATTCCTACTTGAACATTCCACAAATCAGCATATATTCTGTTCTGCTCTAACAGTTTTTCATGTTTTCCGCTTTCAACTATTTTACCTTTATCAATAACTACAATATTATCCGCATTTTTTATAGTGCTTAATCTATGAGCTATTACTATAGTTGTTCTTTCTTTTGTGATTTTAGATAACGATTTTTGAATTAAAGCCTCTGTTTCATTATCAACTGAAGCTGTAGCTTCATCTAATATTAATATTGGAGCATCCTTTAAAACAGCTCTTGCCAAGGAAATTCTTTGACGTTGCCCGCCTGAGAGCCTTTGGCCCCTTTCCCCCACTATAGTTTTATAACCATCTGGTAATTGTTCAATAAATTTATGAGCTTCCGCAATCTTTGAAGCTTTAATAATATCTTTAAGACTTGGGTTGATTGAGCCATAAGCAATATTTTCTTGTACACTGCCATGAAATAAATAAGTTTCTTGACTTACTAAAGAAATACACTTTCTTAAATCCCTCAAATTTATCTCTTTAATAGAAACCCCATCCAAGGTTATTGACCCATTATTACTATCATATATTCTAAGTAGTAGTTTTATTATTGTACTTTTCCCAGAGCCTGTTAAACCAACAATTCCTAATGTTGAGTTATTTTCAATTTTGAAATTTATGTTTTTTAAAGTTAAATCTCGTCCAGGATAATTAAAATTTACATTATTAAAAATAATTTCTCCTTTGATATCTTTAGGTTCAATTTTTATTTTTCCATCTTTTATTTTTATAGGCGTATCTATGAGATCAATTACTCTATCTATTGAAGCCATAGATCTCTGAAAATCATCTAAAACATGTCCCAAAGTAGTTAAAGGCCATAATAGTCTTTGTGTAATAAACACTAAAAAACTATAAGTACCTACATCAAGTGTCTTATTCCAAGTTTGGAAACCTCCAATTAATAGAATCGCTATAAAAGCAAATAAAATTGCAAATCTTATAAGAGGGATAAAAGCAGAAGATAATTTTATTGCAGCCTTATTACTTCTTTGATAATCGAGACTTTCTTTATTTAATCTATTTAGTTCCCATTTTTCTTTAGTAAAACTTTTTATGGTTAGAATTCCACTTAAATTATTATTAAGTCTTGATGCCAACAGTCCAGCTTTATTTCTAACATCTCTGTATTTTGGAGCAAGCTTCCTTTGAAATTTAATTGATCCTAAAAATATAATTGGAATAGGAAAGAAGGCAAATAAAGCGATTTTTGGAGCGACAAAAATCATAGTGCCCCCAATTATTAAGACAGTTATAAATAACTGAATAATCTGATTAGCCCCTTGGTCTAGAAATCTCTCGAGTTGATTTATATCATCATTCAAAATAGATAATAGCCTTCCAGTATTATCATTTTCAAAAAAATCCATATCTAATTCCTGGATATGCTCATAAGCTTTTATTCTTAATTTATGTTGCGATAGCTGAGCCAAATTTCTCCATAAAATCGAATATAAATATTCAAAGGAGGATTCAGCAGACCAAACTATTCCTGAAGCAAATGCAAGAAAAATCAATTGTGCTGGAACTTCTTTTATTCCAAAACCGGCAATCCATGAATTCTGTTCCTTAACAACGATATCGACTGCAAGACCAATTATTACAGGGGGAGCTAAATCTAATATTTTATTAATTATAGAACTAAGAAAAGCAAAAAATAATAATCTTCTTTCCTCAATCAGATTTAAATAAAGTCTAATTATTGGATTTTGATTATTCTTAGAACTCATAAAAATAATAATTAAATTTTTCTATTATGATTTAAATTTTCTTTAGTTTCTAATTTACATTTTGTTTTTGCATCTTGATGACTTGCAGTTTGCATAAATTCTTCGTAGTAACAATCACAAGTTTCATTCGCAATTTCTTCACTATATACCATTTCTGCTTTCATCATCTCCTCTTTAACACTCTGAAGACAAAATAATTTTATGATTGAATTTTGTTTTGTTTGAGCTAAATAATAACTATTAAAGGAGTTGAATAGTATTATCAGATTCACAAAAATAAAGAAATTATATTTGCTAGCTTTCATTATCTATAACTAGTTTCTGACTTTAATTTTTTTTAATTTATTTTTAGTTTCTCTATGCAGATCTCTTGGTAAATCTACCAAACTGTAATCATTAAAAATCTGTATCTTACCTATGGATCTACCATTTATATTAGTTGAATTACAGATTGAGGATATAATATTTGCAACTTTAACTCCATCAAATTTACCAAAGTTAAATTTGTAGGTTTCAAAAGAATCATTTTGATAATTATTTCTTCTATTTGAATTTCGCATACGATTATTACTATTTCTATTTGATCTATTTCGATCAGTATTATTTTGTTTATTAATCCAAGAATCATCTTCATTAACAAAAAATGATTTATTACCTATTACTAAATTAATCGCCGCCATTGCAATATTTGAGTCATCCATAGAGTATTTTTCTTTTAAATTATCTAGTACATCAATAATCAAAGCTTTATTTTCTTCATTTTCATCTTTAACTAAAGAACTCTCATTAAAATTATCTAAAAGTTTCTCCATCCTTTTTTCATTTATTATTTTATTACTTGGTATATTAATTTCTTCAATCTTGGTTCTTGTTGAGTTTTCTAAGTTTCTTAGAAAATGTTTTTCTCTTTGATTAACAAATAAAATTGCTTCTCCTGATCTGCCTGCCCTTCCAGTTCTTCCAATTCTATGCGTATATGTTTCCTTGTCAAAAGGAAAATCGTAATTAACAACAAGTTTTATCCTCTCAACATCTAATCCTCTAGCTGCGACATCAGTTGCAACAAGGATATTAATAAATCCTTTTTTCAATCTATCTACAGTATTTTCTCTTTGATTTTGAGGTATATCTCCATTAAGTACTGCCACAGTATGACCTGAATTCTCTAAAGCTTCAGCTATTGAAGTAGTAAGTAGTTTTGTCCTAACAAAAATAATTACTCCCTCGTTATTAAGTTCTAGTATTCTTTTTAAAGCATCTAACTTATAATGCCTTTGTACATATAGAAATTTTTGCGAAATTAATTGAGTTTCTTTTTTGACACTTTTGATTAATATTTCGGCAGGATCATTTAGATATTTCTTTGCTATATTTCTTATCTCACTAGGCATTGTTGCTGAAAACAATACCATCTGCTTATTTTCCGGAAGTTGATCTATTATCCATTCAATATCTTCAAGAAAACCCATATTTAACATTTCATCTGCCTCATCTAAAACAAGACAATTTATATTTTTAATTTTAAAAGTCCCCTGCCTTATGTGATCCATTATTCGGCCTGGGGTCCCAACTACTACGTCAACTTTTCTTTTTAAAGCAGAAATTTGATTTCGATAGTCGGTACCTCCATATATTGCAACCGTCTTAAAATTTCTAGATTCAGAACTATAACTTTTAAAAGATTCTGCCACTTGAGTTGCTAATTCTCTTGTAGGAGTCATAACTAAAACCTTGGCATTTAATTCTTTATTATCTGTAAGTTTTTCTATTAATGGTAATGCGAAAGCTGCAGTCTTTCCTGTTCCTGTTTGTGCTTGGCCCAGTAAATCCCTACCTAACATTAGTTCGGGAATTGCAGCTTTTTGGATAGGAGTTGGATTTTTATATCCTTTATTTATTAACGAGTTTAAGATCGATTGATTAAACCCAAAATCGAAAAATCCATTCTCATTCTCATTCTCACTATCATCTCCTTTAGATACTTCCAATAGTTGAGATTCAATTTCTTTTTTGTTCTCTAAGTTCTCTAACTCTAATAGGGAAGAATCTTCATTCTGAGATTTTTCCTGCTCACTACCAAGAGAGTTACTATCTTTTTTTAAAGCCATTTTAAATGCCTAATAATCTTCTGATTAGGCATTCAACAAATATCTAAATTGACTTTAATTGTTGATTAGCCTTACAGAGCCGAATTATTAATCTAACATCTTGCGGTTAAGATATTACTAATTTCTCAAAAATAAAATTTAATTTAAATAATATATATTTAAAGATTTTTTTGCTCTTGTAACAGCAGTATAAAATAACCTTCTTTCAAAATTATCTCTGCAAAAGATATTTTGATTATCTTTTTTTTCTTTTACAGCATATTGATTTCTTCTATAATTTTGGGACCACAAAATGTTTACTTTTTCAGATTCACTTCCTTGAGATTTATGAATAGTAATGGCTATTGCTGGTACAACATTTTCTAAATTAGATGGATCAATTAATGCGACAATTTCTTCGTTATTATCATTAAATTTTCTAAAAAGATATTTTCTTTTATTTTTTAAACCTATAAGTACTCCGATATCCCCATTTGACAATCCAAGTTCATTATTATTTTTTGTACACATGATCGGAACACCCTCTTTAAGAGTTTTAAGGTCATATGGTTTTTTTTGACCAAAAACAATTTCATTCAAATATTCAACACTCCATATTCCGGAATTTGTTTCACATAAAATCAAGTGACTTTGTAAATCCAGAAATATCTTATCTACTAAATCTTTTTCATTAAGCAATATATTATCAATACTCTCTTCAAATATATATTTTTTTTTACTTAAATTTGAAGTTGAAATATTTAACTGTTTTAGATGACTTGTAATCGAAAATAATAGATCTTTTGGAATATCTTTTTCTCTACTCTTTGAAATAGTAATTTCTTTTGAATTATTATCTTTTTCTAATTCTTTTATCTTTTGATTAAGTAAAGAAAAATCATTATTAAATATTAAACTACTAATTAATGCTATATCTCCAATATTTCTATAAGTTTTTTCTAAATTTACTACACAAGATTTAATTGCACTATTATCGGAATATTCAAACAAATAATTCCATATAGAGCAGTTGTTTACTGGAGACAATTGATTTTTATCTCCAACTAAAATAATTTTACAGTCCTTTGCTAGCAAATTTAAAACTGATTCAATCAAATCGATATTAACCATTGACATTTCATCAATTATGAAAATATCAAGCTCTTTTAGTTTAAATTTCAAATTAAGAGATTTATTTTGAGAATTTAAAATCCATCTATGTAAAGTTTGAAATTCTATTTGGTCTAGAAATTTACTAAAGAAAATATTTTTTTTTTCATTAAGAGCTTCTTTTAAACGAGCTGTAGCTTTACCAGTTGGAGCAGACAAACCAATATTTAAAAAGTTATCAATTTGCAGGAGTTCTAGTATTAACTTTATTATTAAAGTGGTTTTACCCGTACCTGGTCCTCCTTGAAGGAAAACTAAGTTTGAATATTTAAATATATTTTTAATTTGATCAATTTTATTATCATCTTTATAAATTATTGAGTTCATTAAATTATCGGTATCTATTTTTTTTAGAAATGAATTAATAATTCTTTCTATCTTTTTTGACCATTTTGATAAGGATAATTTTCTACTTACTAATACGAATGGAGAATGAAGGGAACCAATCAAACCTATATTTTTTAGAACATCTATATGTTTATTGGGCCAGCCATCTTCTAATAATTCAAAGATTATTAAACTATTATCAACATCAATAATAGTTTCGCCATTTTTTTCAAACTCTAATAAAATTCTTATTACATCTTTTACGAAATTTCCATATTTTTTTTCACTGAATTTGAAAATACCTAAGATTAAATTAAATATATGATCGTATTGGAACTTTTCAATATCTGTAGTAGTTTTAGTCATTCTAAAAAAGGTTATCTAAATAATTAATTCTTTTTAAAGGTGCTTTGCTAATAAAAATACCTGGAGATGTATCTTCAGAATTAGATTTTTCAAATAATTCAAAATCTGGCAATCCTTTTAAAAACAAATAAATATATCCTCCTAGATGTTTATGTGGTTGATAATTTTTAAGTCGCCACTTTAATAATCTATGTAATGCTAATAAATAAAGATGAGATTGTAATGGATAATGATGTTTAATCATTTCATTTCTCATATTTTCATAGTTATAGTTTCTTGGTAAACAATCACTATTATCACTACCAGAAATCAAATTACTTTTCCAATCAATTACCCACCATTTACTATCTTCTAATTTATTTCCTACAGGGAAAACACAATCAATACATCCTGAATGAAAGCCTTTATTCATAATTTGAAGATCATTTATTTTATTTGCATATTCTTCACCAAATTCATATTCCTGATCTAAAAAAAAGCAATTTGATATATCATTAGAATTAATATTTCTACCTTCATAAGATAGGGTTAAATCATATTTGAGTTCCTTAATTAAATATTCACTTGGAATATCAACTAGTTTCTTATTTTGTAATTCTCTTCCTAAAGATATATTAATGATTCTTAAAATCGCATCTTTTACTTTAAAAGCCAAAGAAGTATCGATTTGATAAAAGTTCAATTCCTCAATAATTAAATCAATTAATTCTTGATTATTATCGTTTCTAAATTCAAATCTTTCTATTATTTTGTGCAGGCAAGTTCCAGCAATAGTTCCTTTTGGAAATTCACTTAAGGGATTTGGATAAGAAAAATAATTAGGATAATTCTTTGAATTGTTAAAATTAGAATGTTTGATAATTGATATATTATCTTCATAATCCTTAAATTGATTAATGACTGCATCAATATTTTTATCTTTACGTATCCAAGAAGAATAACTTGAATAAGAAATAAAATGATCAGAATTAAATACATTAGATATTTTTTTATTAACGTTATCGATTTTCCAAAGATTATTATTCAATCGGTTGGTTTGGAACTTAGAAAAAATTTCTTTTACTTTCTCTTTTTCTATCCTGACTTCAAAAGTAGACTTATAAATATTGATATTTTCCAAATTATTAAGTAAATCATTATTTAAAATATTATTTGTGTCCTCTAAATCATTAAAAACAATAAGTTTATATTTGCTTCTTGTAAGTGCTACATAAATTAACCTCTCACTCTCTTTAAATAAATCTTCTTCTTCTATTAATTTAAATTTTTCAACCTTCGCGTAATTATTAGAAATATTAACGTATATATTTCTATCAATATTTGATTTCCAAAGAGGTCCTTTAATTTTATTTGACTTATTTGAAATAATTGAGAGATATGGACATAGGACTATTTCAAATTCGAGGCCCTTACTACTATGAATGGTAGAAAGATTTATTCCATTTTGAAGATTAAAATCTTTCGTCAAAAAATTTTCTCCAGTAGAAATTCGTAAAATATGATCTAATTGATTTTTATACCAGTTGAAGACTATATTTAGATCAAAATCATTATTTATTAATTCTATTTCAACAATTTCTGAAAGTTGAAACAAATTTGAATTTAAATCTGAATCTTGAATAATCGAGGATGACTTGTAATTTATAAGTAGTTCATTAACAATGTTTAAAAATCCTTTTTCTCTTAGTTCTTGGGACCAAGTATTGCATTTGTTAATTAAAATTTCTAAATTATTACTAATTCCATCAGCAAGTAAATCTTCAATTTTTATTTCTATAAACTTTGAACTAGCAAGCAAAGTTATATTTTTTAAAGACCTCGGATTTAATAAACATTCAATGAATAAGAATAGTAGAGAACTTGCTTCTGTATCAAAAATATTTTGTTTATTTTGAATTTTGCATGGGAGATTAAACTGATTTAATTTTTTTTTAAAATCTAAGCATTGCGAATTATTTAATGTAAGAATCGCAATTTTATTAATATCAATTTCTTTATTATTTAAAATAAAGTTAACTATGTAATGAGTTACAAGATCTTCTATATCAGTCTCTTTTTTTGAAAATTCTACAATTTCAAATACATTCTTAAATTTAAATTCAGAATTAATATTTTCATTAATTCTTGAGGTTAATTTACTATAGTTTAGTTTTGATTGTTTAAGTCCATTCTTATAAAGTTTATTAAGAACATCGATTAACTTTTTTGAGGATCTATAGTTATCTGTAAGACTAAAAACTTCGATTGCATTAGATCTTGCATCTAAGTAAGTTTCAATATCTCCACCTCTGAATTTGTAAATCGCTTGTTTTGGATCACCTACGCAAAGTAAAAAATGATTTTTTGTATTAAAAAACTTTTTTATTAAATTCCACTGATTAATATCTGTATCTTGGAACTCATCAACTAAGACACATTTAAATCTTTTTTGAATTTTAGATAGAGTATTACTATTACTAATTTCCGAATCTAGGAATGTATTTTCTACAGTCTTTATAAGATCATTGAAGTTGAAAATAGAATAACTTTTCTTTAATTCAATTAATTTTATATAAGCTAATTGGGTAAATATTCTTACAAATTCAGTAAAAAAGCCTTCTTTTATTTTATAAATTTTATCTTGTAATAAATTAAATTTAGTAAAATCTAATTTTAGATTATGTTTATTAATTTCTTTAGATATATTTTCAATGTAAAAATATTTAGATAAAAGATCATCCTTAGAAATATCATATATAAAATCAATAACATTTTTAGAATTAAGCCTTTTGTTAATCTCTTCAATCCAACAATTAATTTGATTAAACTTATCATTTC
>CACAQQ010000014.1 GCA_902534675.1 uncultured Prochlorococcus sp. | reverse complement strand
ATTGTCTTCCCAAACGGGGTTGGTTCTCCTCCAACCTTGAGCTATTAACTTTCTCCATTCATCTTTAGCTTTATCAACTTTAAGTTCTTCTCTGCTTGTCATAAGAGGTGGTTCTTTTCCTAAAACACCAAGAATTCTTCCAGAGTCAATAAACATATATTCAAAAAATTTATCCTTATTTTGATTATTCTTTGAAAACCTTTTAACCCTTGAACGATTGGAATTTATAAGCCAAAAATTTTCCTTCAATCTTACTTATTTTATGTTTTCTCAATTGGAGCCATTGTTAATCCTTTGCTGAATAGTTGCTCATGATATAGCTCTGCCTGTTCAAGATTACCTCTCCATACCTCTGCAGATCCTGTCTTGTCAACATTGATGGTTAGATCCCATGCCCTTTGTTCACTCATACTTGGGATTATTTTTAGAAGACAATTTGCGACATGCTGAAAAGTATTAAAATTGTCATCAAGAACTATAACTCTTGCTTCTGGATATTTTGCTTTAGATTTTTTTGGATCTAAGACTGTGCCGAGTGAATTAAACATTATTGTCTTTAATAGTTTAATTAAATTAAAATTTCACCTATGTTTTTCAATTGAAAAGTATTGAAAATGTCTCGAGCGTGACTTGAACACGCGACCTGCGGGCTATGAATCCGCCGCTCTAACCAGCTGAGCTACCGAGACATGGGAATATTGTAAGGCATTGGTTGTACTTAATTACCATTTTTAAAATTTATTTGTTTGTTGGCCTCATATATAGCAATTCCGCATGCTACAGAAAGATTTAGACTTCTAACACCTTTTTGATCATTGTTTACAGTCTGTATATTAGGCATAAATATTGATATTAAAAAGTCGCTTTTATCAATAATGGAATCGGGTAATCCTGAATCTTCTCTCCCAAATAGCAAAATATCATCTTGCTTAAATTTAAAATCCTTCAAATATAATCCATTTTTTTTACTAAAAGAAATTATTCTTTTTGTTGATTTTGACGCTAGAAATTTTTCAAAATTCTCATACTGATTGACAGTAACTAGAGGCCAATAGTCTAATCCTGCTCTTTTTAAATATTTATCTTCTAGCTTAAAACCTAAGGGCTCTATAAGATTTAAAGGTATATTAAATGCAGCACATGATCTGGCAATATTACCAGTATTTTGTGGGATTCTAGGTTCAAAAAGAGCGACTTCCAATTTTAAGTAGGTATTTCAATACTTATTTCATCTATTTTGATTGCTCTGCCGTTTATAGCCAGCCAATTATCTTTTGATATTTTCGTTATTCTCTTTTGAAGTTCGCCGATTCTTTCAATATATGTATTACCAATTTTATATTCAGAGACCAGACTCCAACCTACTTGTTCTCCAACAATAATTGTTATGCTTTTTCTTTTCATTAAGAGACTTATAAGTGAATTCATTTTTGTTGACCATTCATTTTGTTCCTTGCTAATACTTTTCATAACGAATCCGCCAATAGAATCTATTAATAATGGACCTTTTTCTTTCCTTAATGTATTTAATAGATCTGTCGTTTCTATTAATTCCCAATCTTTTGGCCTTCTTTTTTGATGTAAATTAATTTTATCTTGCCATTCTTTATCATCCAAATTGTTTTCAGATAAGGCAACATATGATAATTTTTTTACATCCTTTGCAAGATGCTCCGCGAATTCACTTTTGCCACTCTTAGTCCCACCTGTAATAAAAACTAAATAAGATGAATACTGATTAATACTTAGATCCTTGGCATTCATAAATTCTCTATTATTTAGAGAAATACCACCATGTTGCTAAAGGAATAATTGTGGCAGCAATTAACAAACCTATAACTATATAAGTAGCAGTTGAACTCTCAGTATCTTTTGATCTCATAGTGTTAAAATTTGGATCCACTACAGGGTTGTCGATAGATGAGGGTTGACTTTTTTCGTAATTTATAACAGTCTTCTGTTGAGTAATACCAAAATATTTATTTAAACTATTAATTTCATTTGCGTATGTAGTCGAAGGGACAAGAATAAAAATAAAGCCAGTAAAAATAAGTGAAAGTATATATTTATTGATGTTTAGGTTCATTTTGAAAGGTTTTGGTTAATTATATATTAAAAACCATATGTTTGAGTAATTTTAAATGTACTAAACAATATAATATTTGCATAATTTAAGTAGAAATAACATATTTAAAATATGGGATTCAATGCAAAATCATTAATATCAGTAGGTGTAATACTCTTTATTTTTCAGATAGCAAATTTCATTTCAATAGAAACAATCACTCCTGAGCTTGAGAGAGCACAAGTGTTAGCAGCAATAGCTTCGTTAATCATTATTTTGATAGGTTTTTTATTTAAACAATTTCAACCCATAGCTGGTGAGAAAGCTGTTTTAAAAGGAGAAAATAAGTTTCTCTTCGATAGAAACATGCCGGATGAAGTTATTGATGAACTTGCATGGGGTTCTGAAGCGATATTAACTTCTACAGCAGCAGCAGCAATATTAATCCACAATGATGGCGTTAATATATTGAGGAGGGGTCTTACTTCAAGTAATGATTTTAAACCTGGGGAAACTTGTCTCAGATCTATTAAAGATATGAAATTAATATCATTGGCAAACACTAAATTTTACCCTGGAAGAGATGAATTTTATAATTTTTGTGCTGAAATTCCATCTATTTTAGTTGTACCTATAAATAATAAGGCTTTTATATTGATTGGAGGCTGGAGTGCTAAGTGTTTTACGAAGTCTGATGAAAAATGGATTAATAACTGGTCAAAAAAAATTAATAATATTTTCTCAAAAAATAAAATTTAAAAATATATTATTGATTTAACTCTTTTATTTTTTGCTTCGAAACTTACTGATTCAGTATTTAAATTATAGAAGGCATTTTCTGAGTTTATTTCATATTTATTTTCGTTATTTTCATCTTTTATTATGTATTTTACTGGATTGAAAAATTCAATTATGTTATCTGAGCCCAATATGGCTTTTCCTGAATTTAAGATGATATTTTGATTTTCAAATCTTATATTTCCCTCTAATAGATAGTTAGTATTTTCTATATTCCAAATAAAATTATCAGCAGTTATGATATCCACATTCTTTTTTAAAGTTTTTAATTTAACATTCCCTTTCAATTTCAAGAGTTTATTGTTGTCTGATAATGTAGATTCTTCTGAACTAATAATATATTTAGTTTCTTCCCCATTAAGAACATTAATAATAGGTTTTCTTAATTCGAATTTTAATTCAATATTGTCATAACTTGAATTTGGACTGGTAATAGAATATATTTTATCTCCACTTTTAGAGAAAATAGTCATATCTAAACTGTTTATTTTTTGTATAACTTTATTTTCATCAATTACATTTGGGGCGCAACCAATCATAAATAATGGAAGTAAAATTATTAATTTATAATTGTTGCTCATACTCAAGTTTATTTATGATTGGAGTGGGTTTAGGAAGACTTGAGTTGCTCACTAATAATCCCCAAATTAATTGTTTTTTCCAAGGAATTTCCTCTCTGTATATAGAACCAAGTTGTTCATTAATTTTTGTTGATAATTGGGGCAATAAAGGTAGTAATAATAATCCAATTATTCGGGTACTTTCTAAAACGTTATAAATAATTTCATTAACTAGAGGTAGATTATCTTTCTCCTTTATTAGCAGCCATGGCTGATTATCATTCAAATACAAATTTGTATTAATTGCTAGGCTAAGTACTTCATTAGCTGCCAAATCTAATTTGTAGTTATCAAAGTTATAAATATAGTTTTCAACTGCAATTTTGGCAAAATTCTCTAATTTATTTTCACTTAAAATTTTTTCATTATTTGGCACTTTATTGTCAAACCATTTTCTAGACATAGATGATGTTCTATTTAATAAATTTCCAATTGTATTAGCTAAGTCATTATTGATGATGTCAACAAATCTTTTATCTTGAAAATCTCCATCATTTCCTAGTGATATGTCTTTAATGAGGTACCACCTTACAGGATCATTTCCATATTTTGTAAGCAATAAATCAGGGTCGAGTACATTTCCTAAGCTTTTGCCCATTTTTTGCCCCTCTCTTGTAAGAAACCCGTGCCCAAAAACCTTTTTAGGAACTTTCATTTTGGCAGAAATGAGCATTGCAGGCCAATATACAGCATGGAATCTCAGAATATCCTTACCAATTAAATGAACATCAGCTGGCCATCCTCCATTAATTGATTTTTCCAATAGATGTTCTGTCGCATCAGAACTTATGGAACTTACATATCCAAGTAAAGCATCAAACCATACATAAAAGGTATGGTTATCGTAACCAGGGACTGGAATCCCCCATGTAACATTTGTTCTTGATATTGAAAAATCCTTTAAACCTCTAGAAACAAAATTTATAATTTCATTCTTTCTTTCTATTGGCTCTATAAAAGAAGGTTCATTGATTATTTTCTCGATTTCTTTTTGATATTTTGAAAGCCTAAAAAAGAGATTCTCTTCATTTTTCCATTCTAGATTTTTTTGATGTATGGGACACTTGTATGTTGATGAGTTTTCAGGATTATCTTTAAATTCTTCACAACCGACACAATACCAACCTTTTTGAACTCCCATATAGATATCATCTGATGCTTTTACTCTTTCATAAAATTCATTAACAACAAATTCATGATTTTTTGAGCTTGTTCTTATAAATTTGTCAAAGGATATATTCCAATTTTCCCAATTATTATTAAAAACTTCTGAGATTTCATCACAATGTGATTTTGGTTCAATTCCCTTTTCATTAGCTGTTCTTTGTATTTTTAAACCATGTTCATCAACACCAGTGATGAAAATAACATCTTCACCTGCAAGCCTTTTATACCTAGCTATTGAGTCACAAATTATTGTTGTATATACACTTCCTAAATGAGGTTTATCATTAACATAGTATAAAGGTGTAGTAATGACAAAAGTCATAAAGCTTTTTTATTAATACTAACAGATATTTTTTAAACTAATAACAACTTATTATCTTATTAATAAATAAATTCTAAAAGATTACTATCATTTATAATATATTTAACTTTATATATTTTATTACTAAATATTTCTATTGAAACAAAAAGAGTAATAAGTATTTCTAGTGAATAATCTGGAAAATAAACCAAAGCAATATTTTTTTTATGATTAATCCACTTAACAAATATTATTTTATAAAAAGGTTTATTCTCATTCTTAAAAAATAATGATAAATACTTAAATCTATCATTTTTAAATATATTATTATTCTCTGATTGTCTATTTTTTGAATAATCAATAATCTTAGAGACTGAATCTTTACTTAGAACTTCGTAATTATTTAATTGATTATATACTTGCCTTTGTATAATTAAATCAAGATATCTTCTTAATGGTGATGTACATTGTACGTACATTTTAAGGCCTAATGATTCATGGACTCCTGGCTTAGTAGTTATGTAACTTCTTCCCATATATTGTTTTAATATGATATATTTAATCTCACTATCATTGTATCTATTAAGTATTTCAGAAGGATTACAGTTTATTTTTTGGATCCTAAATGCAGCCGCTAAATCATATTTATCTATAAATAAACTTGTTACATAACCCATCAATATCATTGATTCTGCAACTATAATTTGTGATATTGTTTTCTCTAATTTAGTTAGTATAATCTTATCCTTATATAATTTAATTTTATTATTAGGACTTTCAAAAATAATTGCTCCTTGTTTCTTTCTGAATATAATACTTTTTACTAATAAATTTTTAATCTCAATTAATTCTATTTCTTCTTTAGGTTCTATTTCTAATATTTCATTTGCATCTTCATATGTTAATTGATATTTTGGTTTTATTATTGCTTCAGTTATTTCATATTTATTTATTGATCCATCTTCATTGAATTCAATTGCTGCACTGATAGTTTCTGAAACTTTATTTTGAGCTAGATTTGCCTCTTCAAGAATATCCTTAGGAAGCATTGGGACATATTGATCAATTAAATATAAACTGCTATTTCTCATTCTTGCGTTTAAATCAACACTAGAGTTATGCAAAAAGAGTTTACACGGATTACTAATATGTATCCATAAATTTTTTTTATTTCCTTCTTTTATTTCTAATGAAATAGCGTCATCAACCTCATGTGGATCATCAGAGTCAATAATATATGTTTTTAAATTAGTTAAATCTTTCAAATATTTTAGATATTGATTATAGTGCCAACTATATTCAATATGAAATTATCCTTCAGGATTTACGAAGGGTAAAAGAGCTACTATTCTGGCTCTCTTTACAGCTAATGTGAGATCTCTTTGTTGCTTAGAGGTTAAACCTGTCATCCTTCTTGGAAGGATTTTGCCCCTCTCAGTTATGAATTTTTTTAGTAGTTCTACATCCTTATAGTCAATAGGATCTCCAGGTTTGATAGGTGATAATTGTTTTTTAAAAATTGAATTAGGCATGATTTAATTTGATTTGATTACTTAATTTCTTTGTGAATTGTCATTCTGTTTAAATGAGGATTAAACTTTTTTAGTTCTAGTCTTTCAGTTGTATTTCTACGATTCTTTTCAGTAGTATATCTTGAGACACCATTTGATCTCTTAGGATCTGTGCTTGTCCTAGCTTCAGTACATTCCAGGGTCACTACAACTCTTGTCCCTTTTTTTGCCATCTTAATTAATACTTTATTGTATAATTCTCTATTGTACATCTTCAACAAACTTTTTTGAAGATATACTCATTTCTTTTATCATCATTGATTAATAAATATATATATGAAAGTTTCTCAAAATTGGTTGAAAAATTTAGTAGAAATTACTTCTACTCCTGAAGATCTCTCTGAGAAATTGTCTATTGGTGGATTTGAGGTTGAATCATTAGAAGATTGTTCAGAAAATGTAAATGGTGTTGTTTTAGGTAAGGTATTATCTGTTTTAAAACATGAAGGATCTGACAAACTTTCAATTTGCCAAGTCGATATTGGTAATTCAAAGAATTTACAAATTATCTGTGGTGCGCGCAATATTAAACCAAATATTTATGTTTATGTTGCTACTGTCGGCGCGAAATTAAATGCCGTTGATTTAATTATTAAAAGAAGTGAAATTAGAGGTGTCATGAGTGAAGGAATGATATGTTCACTGCAGGAACTTGGTTTGGAGGAGTCTAGCGAAGGGATAGAGATCATTGATGAAGTTTTGGCCCTAAAACATGAATTAGGCACACCAGGGTCTAAATTACTTCAGTTAAATGATTATATATATGATTTAGCCATTACAGCTAATAGACCGGACGGAATGTCTGTTATAGGTATAGCCCGTGAAATTTCTGCCCTTTTAGAATCTACCTTAAATTATCCAGAATTAAAACATAAATACAATATTCATTTACTTAAGGGAATTAAACTTTGTCCACAGGCTATAGAATCTAATTGCGTTTATACAATAAGCTGCATTGATGGAGTAAATGGAGAGAAATTATCGCCAAATTGGCTAAAAGACCGTATAGAAAAATCAGGTATAAAATCTATTAATCTTCTAGTTGATTTGACAAATTATATTCTTTTAGAACAAGGGCAACCTTTGCATGCGTTTGATAAAGATAAACTATCAAACTTAATTGGTAAGGAAGTTTCTCCAGAAGATTTCTCTGTAAGAAAAGGCAAGGATAACGAAAGCCTTATTTGTTTAGATGGTAAAGAATATTACTTAAATGACAATATCACAGTTATTACTTGTTGTGATAAACCAGTAGCTATTGCAGGGGTTATCGGTGGTTTAGAGACTTCTGTTAGTAATTCTACCTCATCTATTTACCTTGAAGGCGCTGTTTTTAATCCAGTTACTATAAGAAAATCTTCCAAGGCGGTTGGCATAAGAACAGAATCTAGCAGCAGGTATGAAAAAGGGATTTCATCAAAAAATACAATAAGTGCAGTAACAAGGGCAATTAATCTTTTAGAAGAATATTTTTCTATTAATTCACCAATCATCAATACATCCAATTTATTAAGTAATGAGGATATATTTATTAAACTACGGAGAAATCGAATACATAAAATTCTTGGTCCATTAATAATTAACGATAAATATGAAAAAAGAAATTTATCTGATAATGAAATAGTTGATAAATTAACACTCATAGGGTGTACATTAAAGAATAAAGAATATGGCTGGGATGTAGCGGTAATTCCTAATAGATCACAAGATTTATTAAGAGAAATAGATTTAATTGAAGAAATTGCGAGATTAATTGGGTATGACAGATTCGACTTAAAACTTCCTAGTCCAATTAAGCCTGGAAAATTGTCTTCAGAACAGTTGGCATTGAGAAAAGTAAAAAATGGTTTTATAGAAAATGGTTTTAACGAGGTACTAAGCTACTCTCTTGTCCCTGAAGATAATGAAAACCTTATAAAGATTTCTAATCCTTTGTTATTAGAAACAAGCTGTCTTAGGGATAATATATGGAAAGAACATTTGGAGATAGTGAACCGTAATATAAAAGCTGGACAAGTAAGTTGTTATATATTTGAAATTGGAAATGTTTTTCAAAAGAAGACTGAGTTCATTCAAGAAGAAGTTCTGAATGGTGTAATTTATGGAAATAAAAAATTTGGAAAATGGATAAATTCGAGTAAGGATATCGATCTTAATTATTACCAAGCCAGAGGAAAGTTAAGAGAAGCTTTATCATCTTTGAACATAAAAATTGATGATAAACCTACGGAATCAATTGATTTTCTTCATCCAGGTAGAACAGCGAAATTAGTTATTGAAGGGAAAGATGCAGGTTATTTTGGTGAAATACATCCCAAACTAATATTAGAAAAGAAGTCATTAAAAAAAGTTTATTTATTTAACATTAATGTTTCAAAACTCTTAGTAGCTAGTACAAGAAAAAATAAATGGATTCCAACATATAAGCAATATCCAATTGTTCCGAAAATGGAAAGGGATATAAATTTTGTTTTCAGTAAGAAATTTTTAATTAGCGAAATAACATCACAAATAAGAAAATCAGGAAAAAATCTCTTAGAGGATGTTAATTTACTTGATGTTTTTGAAGATACTAAATTTGGAGATGATCATATAAGTTATACATTTAGATTATCTTATAGAGATAAAGATAAAACATTACTGGACTCGGACATTTCATCAATACATTCAAATATCATTTCTAATATTGAAAAATGTTTTAACACTAAATTGAGGAATTAATTGTATCGCTAATCTTATATGAGACTATAAACTAGTCTTATTACGAATCTAGTATAAGACAGATAATAATCCTATAAAAGCAATTAATGTTGTATGATTATCCTCATGATCAATATTCTATCTTTACTTCTATCTTCAGTGCTATGGGTACAAGTTCCTCAGTGGGCAAATGATTGGTCAAAATGTGCTGTTGACATACCAGATGCATCATGTCATTGGTATATAACTGCACCAGATAATACTTTTGGTGAAGGATTTGATTGGGCTAGCGCCCCTTGGTTTGATGCTAACGGATTAAGTGATGTCCCTAGTATCGATAAACAAACTGCTATTGAAAAACTTCAATCTAAGTAGTACTGTCTTTAAGGCAGTACGGTAAGCATTAAAAGCTTGTGATAGCAAGACTTTTTAGTCCTTATTAATTTCTTGGACATTGACAGGACATAATTTATTGATTTATTTTTCAATTATTAATTTCCCTCTGGCATTAAGTAGTTTTGGAATGATTCATTCAAATTGATAAATTATGTTATCTTATTTATCTATTATAAGACTATATAATAGACTTAATGTAAGTCTCATATAAGAAGTACTATATAAAGAAATTTTTATTTTTTAAAAGTAAAATTTATTTTTAATTTTCATGTATACATAAATATTGTTTTAATAAATTTAATAAAAATAATTAACGAAAATCATAAATTTGAGATTTAACAGATGTCTTATATGAGACTATTAAATAGACTTGAAATTAGTCTCATATGAGAATTAGTATACTCTTATCTATATAGATTTTTTAGCAATTGATACGCTTCATTTAATTTTCTCATTTGATCTGTTGATCCTCCAGCATCTGGATGCGTCTCTAAGGCTATTGATTTATAGGCCTCCCTAATTTTACGGAACGTATGAGAGGATCCTGCGGATGTTGATAAATTCAATAATTTAAGTGCTCCATGTACTGTCATTGTTGAGTCCAAAGTTTCAAATGAATTTGATCTATTATTTCGCTTAAATCTACTTATAAACCTTCTCATAAGTGTTGGTATTCTATTTATCAGGTCTGATGTAGCAAAAGGGTCTTCTAAAACGCCAATCATTAATAAAACAATTTCAAGGGATGGATTTTTCTTTATCCAAAATGGGCATAATTCTGACATTAATTTATTGGCTGCACTCCACGTAAAGGGTAGATTTTCAGTTCCATCCAGATTTGGCCATATATCCCTTTCAAACCAATCCATCGAAGCTTCTACTACATGATCATTAGGAACTGATCCATATAAGGTTTTCCAATGACTAATTAACTCAATTCGACATTTTATTAATTCAGTTTCTTTAATTGTATTAATTTGAAGATCATTAATATTCTCCTTTAATTTTTCACTATTAATACTTCTTCTTAGATTCCTTACTTTTTTTTCAACAAAATTGGGAAGGCTTATGTTTAAGTTGGCTTTTTCTTTAGATTGATTGTTATTTGTAAATCCTTTATTCAAAGATATCTCATTAACTTCTTTTTTTACGTCTGATTTAATTAATACCAATGCAGTATCTTCATCAATATTTAAATTTTCTTTATTATTATTCTCGTTAAAGTCTATTTCATGCTGTTGGTTCTTAGGTAGTAAATCATCTTCTTGAAGAAGTTCTTTAAGTATCTTTTCTATTACAGGCCCTCTTGCTCTAAATCCCCACTCTTTTCGTAATTGATCAAACCTGGAAATTAGTTCCTCAGGTAAATCAATTGAAATTCTTTTTGTATTTGAATTTTCAGGAATATTCAATAATATTTTCTTGAATAGTATGGAATTTATTTAATTTTATTCAAAAAAAACTGAAAGTCTATACGAAATATTGTTTTTAAATTAAAACCAATTCATTTTTATGTCACAAGTCAATTAAGTGTCTTTTTATAATAAAAGTAAAAAATGTTTAATTGTTATTTCAAGTCATCTAAAGAAAAAAAGAGTTTTTATCAACATAAGAAATTAGAAATGCTCAATTATATTAAGGATTCACTTGAACGTAAAATTGCCTCAGTAACAGCATCTATAGAAGTTCTAGAAAGCCAAATAAGCAGGGATAAGGAAGTTGAAGTAACTAACTAGTATTCAAACAAAATTTTCTAGAAGTTTTTCAGGGCCTAATTTCTTTAAATAATTAATATTTGAATTTTCAGTTACTAATAAGTATCCTGCAAATCCTAAACCGTTAATACTGAAACCATGGATATGATCATTTTTTCTTTTTATGATAGCGATCCATTTATTAGTTATTAAAATATTGTAAGGATATATCGGTTTCTTATCACTAATAGGGTTCCCAAGCCCTAATTTCTTGCATAATTCCAAGTAAAATTCAAAAAGACATGATGGATTTTCTAAAAAATTAAATTTGGATACAACAATATTTTTTTTAAGCTTACTATCTATATCTTGATATGAGTTCATTTCTAAAAACCACTTTTCTCTAGGGCATGATATCTCACCTTTAGATCTACGCAGAAGTTGAAAATGCCTGTGAGGTTGACTCGCTCCCGCAATTGGAGAACTATTGAAAAACCATAATCCACTAGTATCTTTATTAACTTGTTGGATTGCTCTCCAATCTTTAATATCTAACCATCCATTTTGAGGTTTCCATTCATTTGAAATAAGTAAAATATGACCTTTTTGTACAGGGTACTTATTTAATATTAGTTGATGATTATCACCAATTTTATCAATTTCTAGTATCTTTTCCCAAGGACAAAATGGATTTTGCTTAGGACCATAAATTTTTTTTTTATTAAATTTTGAAGTGTCGAGTTTCCTAATTATGAAGTCGTCTTTTTCATATAAATCTCTTGTAATAATATCAGTTTTGAGAGGATATAATGACTCATCATCAATTGATAATTGAGTTTGTTCTAGTGCTTTTTTCCAATATATTTCTAAACTCATTTAAAAAAATTTATCATTATCATTTTAAAAAAAAAAATAAACTTGTAATTACTTTTTATTAAATTGATATTCTTTCAATTTTTCCAGAGGTACTGATTCTAAGACGACAATATTAGTTGATTCTAATATAACTTTTGGTGCAAGACCGTCTAATAATGCTTGCTTCCACCTATCAAGACAAATACACCAATGATCACCATCCTTTAGTCCTGGGAAGGAATAAATAGGCATGGGAGTTATTAAATCATTACCTTGTGATTTACTATATTTCAGGAAATTATCATCCATTACACAACATATGGAATGATTCCCTCCATCATTTTTATCATAGTTGCAAAATCCATCTCTGAACCACCCTGTCATAGGTTCGCAACTACAAATCTCAATTTTTTCTCCTAGGACATTTAACTGATTTTGATTATTTATAGTCATAGATTTTTTTAATAATAATAAAACACCAACATTTCTTTAAAAAAGGTTGACGAGTATGGGGGGTGAGGAGGTAATAATTCTAATAAGGTTTTTTTCATTATGGATTGGGACTTTACTGAAAACATAGCATTTAAAGCTCTTTATGAAGCTTTTAAAGATAGTGATGAAACTTCCGCATTAGAATTTTTATCTAGTGATGGTGCTTCATATTATCTTGAGTTAACACAGGATGCCGCTGGTGAGGGACTTGATCTGGGTGATAATGAAACGATGGAAGAACTACAGGTAGAAATTATTGAATATTTAGAAAAAAATTAAAAATCTAGCTTAAGCGCTGAAATATTTAGCTTTTGAGTGTAGTGAAATGATAGCTGTAGTACTTTGTTCTGGATGAAGTTGTTCAGATTCATCCATGGTCAAGTTTATTCTTTTTGCATCCAACAATGATAATTGTATGTTTGAATCAGATACTTTTGGACATGCAGGATAACCAAAAGAATACCTAGCACCTCTATATTTTTGAGATAGTATTTCTTTATTTTTATCTGGTTCATCAGTCCTAAAACCACATTCAATGCGAATTAATGCATGGACATATTCAGCCAGAGCTTCAGCTAATTGAACTGTAAGTCCATGGAATATTAAATAATCGCTGTATCTATCTTCTTTAAATAATTTTTGAGAATATTCACTAGCAATATCCCCCATCGTTACTGCCTGCATAGGAAATATATCTATCGGTTTATCATTTTTTAAATCACAATAGAAATCAGCTATGCATAAATTATTCCCAGATTTTTGTCTTGGAAAATTAAATTGAGAAATTTTATTTAATGATTTCTCATCAAATAAGAAGATACTATTATCTTTTCTCCCGCATCTGAAATATCCATAAACTGCTTTGGGTGAGATAAGTTTTTTTTCTATAATTATATCTAACCATTTATCTAACAATGGTTTAGCGTATGAATCCAAATAGTTATTGTATTCATCTGCGCTTTGGTTTTTTCCTTTTTTTATTTGCCATTGTCCACTAAAAAGAGCTTTTTTATCTAAATAAAAAATTAACTTATTTAAATCTATATCATCGTCGTTCAAGACTTTCGTTCCCAAGAAAGGAGCTTGAATTGGTTCTTCTTCATTTATAAATTTAGATCTTATAAAATTTTCTTTTAAATTTAATTTAGAAGTATCTATATCTGTAGATATTGATTTTTTAACGGCTTTAGAGTTGGATTTTGATGAAGCTAAATTAATATTTATGCCCTCATTGTTAATGAAACCCTCTGTATCTGACCAATTACCCTTTTTTTTATTATCCATATATTCATTCATAAATTTGAGATCAGTGAACGCATCTTTTCCGTACAATATTTTCCCGTTATATATTTTGCTGCAGTCCTCATTTACAAATTTTGGGGTTAAGGCTGCGCCTCCTAATATTACTGGTACAGTAATATCTTCATTGTTAAAAGTCTCTAAATTATCTTTCATAAAAGCAGTTGATTTAACAAGTAATCCGCTCATAGCGATGCAATCTGCATTGTGCTTCTTTTGTGCATCTATAATTGCTGAAACATCTTGCTTAATTCCAAGATTTATAACGTCATAACCATTATTTGTAAGTATTATATCAACCAAATTTTTTCCAATATCATGAACATCACCTTTGACAGTTGCAATTAAGAGTTTTCCATTTGATATGTTTTCATCTACAGTTTCCATATATGGTTCTAAAATTGAAACAGCAAATTTCATTGTTTCTGCTGATTGGAGTACAAATGGCAATTGCATTTGACCTGAACCAAATAAATCTCCTACAACTTTCATCCCATCAAGTAAAAAAGTATTAATTATTTCAAGAGGTTTATATTTTTTTAAAGCTTTATTTAATTGATCCTCTAAACCTATTTTTTCTCCATCAATAATATGATTTTTTAGACTTTCTTCCAGAGTTAAGTTTTTATTTTCTGTAGTTGCTTTTTTGAAATCTTGTATAGATAAATCTTGAAAAGCCTTTGTTAATTCTACTAATGGATCATAAATACAAATATCATCTTCAAATTCTCTTTTGTCATATATCAAATCTAAGCAAAGCTTTTTAGTTTCTTCAGAAATTTTTGATAATGGTAAAATTTTATTTGGTGCGATGATAGCAGAATCCAATCCTTCTTTAATGCATTCATCTAAAAATATTGAATTTAGATTAATTCTTGATAATGGTGAAAGACCAAAACTAATGTTTGATATCCCAAGGATGATGTGAATCTCTGGGAAATTTTCACGAATTTTAGATATAGCAGTAATTGTTTCTTTAGCGTTTAATCTATCTTCTTCTATCCCAGTAGATATCGGCAGAGCTAATGGGTCAAAAAACAGCTCATAATCAGATAAACCGCATTCTCTAGTTCTATTAATGGCTCGTTTAACAATGTTATATTTTCTATCTGCGTTCCTGGCCATTCCATCTTCATCAATAGTTCCTACAACTAGACCTGAACCATACCCTAAGGCTAAATTTAGAACTTGATCAAACCTTTCATTACCATCTTCGTAATTGGTTGAATTTATAATACATTTACCACCAGCAGACTTTAATCCACTTTCCATTTTGTCAGCATCTGTAGAATCAATCATTAATGGCAAATTTATATTGGTAACAAGTCTTGATGTTATTTCTTTCATATCTTTAACTCCGTCTCTCCCCACATAATCAACATTCACATCAAGAACATGTGCATTTTCTTTTTGTTGTTGCTTGGCAATTGAAACTAGTCCATCCCAATCGTCATTATTTAACAACTCTCTTACCTTTTTAGATCCACTTGCATTTAATCTTTCTCCTACAATTAAGATAGAATTGTCTTGTTTGTACGGTACAGAACTATATATTGATGATGCAGAGGGAATATAACTACTTAAATTGTTATTACCATTTTTGTTAGGCCTTTCGTTATCAATAATTTCATCGATTATTGAAGAAAGATATTTAATATGTTCAGGTGTTGTCCCACAACATCCACCTATTAATTGAACATTAAAGTCATATATAAAATTCATTAACTGCATCTTTAATTCTATTGGCTTTAATCTGTAGTGAGCTACACCACCAATATTTTCAGGAAGTCCTGCATTGGGGATACAACTTATAGCGAAGGGAGAATTTTCAGACAAATATTTAATATGTTCTTTCATTTGTTCTGGACCAGTTGCACAATTTAGTCCAAGGATATCTATATTAAATGGCTCTAATATTGTTAATGCAGAGGCGATGTCAGATCCAACAAGCATAGTACCTGTTGTTTCCATTGTTATAGATACCATTATAGGTATATCTATATTTTTACTTTCAAGTACTTCTTTAGATGCTAATAGGGCAGATTTTATTTGCAATACATCTTGACAAGTTTCAATTAAAAGAAGATCAACTCCTCCATCTATAAGACCATATATTTGTTCTTTATATGATTGCTTTAATTCATCAAAATCTATATGTCCTAATGTTGGTAATTTTGTGGTTGGTCCAATAGAGCCCGCAACAAACCTTGGCTTATCAACTGATGCATATTTGGCAGCAGCCTTTTTTGCTATTAATGCAGCATTTTTATTTATCTCATATGCCTTATCTGCAATATCATATTCATCAAGAACTATTGATGAGGCTCCAAAAGTATTAGTTTCTATAACATGACAACCTGCATCTAAGAATGAATCATGAACCTTTTCAACTACCTTTGGTGAGGATAAAACAAGATTTTCATTACAACCCTCTAATTCTTTGCCTCCAAAGTCGTCTGCAGAAAGATTTAAGTTCTGAAAAGATGTTCCAGTACCCCCGTCAAAAATTATTAATGGCTTTTCATCTCTATTTAGATAGGTCCTGAAAGATTCCATTTTTAGGAAAAATTTATTGTAGAGAAATTCTTGTTATCCAACTATCATAGTCTTGAGAACGACCTTCTGTTATTTCTATAAGCTTACTTTTTAATTTATTCATTATTGGTCTTTCACCTTTTAATTCAGTTGATTCAATTTTTTTAACTGGTGTAATTTTTGCTGCTGTACCAGTTAGAAAAACTTCATCTGCTATTAATAATTCTGTTTTATCAACAGGCCTTTCAATTACATTTATTCCAAAAGATTTTGCTAATTCAATTACACTAGCTCTAGTAATCCCCTCAAGTATATCTTGATCAACACCAGGAGTGATTAAGTCTCCATTTCTTACAATAAATAAATTCATACCACTAGCTTCGCTTACCTTACCACTTGAATTTAATAGCAAGGCTTCATCAAAACCCGTTAAACTAGCCTCAGTTTTAGCTAATGAACTAGTAATATAAGCTCCACTTATTTTTCCTCTCAATGGGAGAGATCTATCTTCTTGTCTAGTCCAGCTACTCATTCTGCAAGAAACACCATCTGGGGATAGATAATCTCCTAGTTCAATACAATATATAAAGAAATCTGTTTCAATATTGTGTAACCTTGGAGCTATACCTAAATCGCTTGTATATACGAATGGTCTTATATAGATAGGTTTTTCTGGCTTATTTCTTTTTATAACTTCCTCTAGGGCCTTAAAAATATATTCTTCAGAAATATCAGTTAAGAGTAATTTTGCACTTTGAGATAATCTTTTTATATGTTTATCAGTTCTAAATAAAAGGAATTCTTCTTTATTTGTGGGGTGAGGTATCGCTCGCATGCCACCAAATGCAGCAGTACCATAATGTAGTGCATGAGTAGCTATTGATATTTTTGCTTCTTTAAATGGAATACATTTACCTTCGAACCAGGCGTATGGAAGAAATTCATGCATATTCAATTTATTTAATTAAGGTAAACTTGTTTTATCCTACTTACGTATTCTAAACCCTATTTATATATAAAAATGCACAGGATATTAAATATAGCAGGAAATGAAAAGAATAAGGATGATTTAATAGAGCAACCAGTTGCAGATTTTATTTTTATAACAAGTGTAAAAGCTGATTTAAATCTCTTATCGAACTTATTGTTAGAAAAAGAATTTGCTTCATTAAAAAATAATATTAGAGCTTTAGAAATTTCTAATTTAAATTCCTCAGCCCAAATAGACAATTATCTATTAAAAACAATTAATTATGCAAAAGTTGTCGTACTACGATTATTCGGAGATAAAGGTACATGGAATTATGGAATAGAACAACTTTTAAATTGGCAAGCAGTTGATAAAGAAAGGAAGTTAGTAATCCTATCAGGCACGGATGATCAGGAAGTATCCTTATGTGAAATAAGTAGTATAGATAAAGATGTAGCTTTAAATATTTCTAGATTACTAAGATCTGGAGGATTGGATAACTATAGAAAATTTCTTAATTGTTTAAATTATCTAAAAATAGATGAAACATTAATTCCTGATGAGTTTTTGAAGATTTCTTTTTATTCAGATCCTTATTTTTATGATTGGAAAATTGAAAGTGGCGAAAAGATAGGAATAATATCCTATAAATCACTTTTTTTGGCTAATGAAATTGAAGTAAACGAAAAACTTAACTTGCAATTAAGA
>CACAQQ010000013.1 GCA_902534675.1 uncultured Prochlorococcus sp. | reverse complement strand
GTTTTTTTAAGGTAGACATATGGAAATCTGATAATAAATTAAGTATAGAAGTTTATAAAGGACCTGAAATACCCTGTTTACGAATCATTAAAAAGTGCATAAGCATGAATACTGCTAATGACCATGGCAAGACAAAAGTATGGAGACTATAGAATCTCGTAAGAGTTGATTGTCCAACACTTTCTCCACCTCTAAGTAATTCGACCATAAAATCGCCAATTATTGGAATAGCTGCAGGTACTCCCGAAACAATTTTTACCGCCCAATAACCAACTTGGTCCCAAGGCAAAGAATAACCTGTTACGCCAAAAGCGACTGTTATTACCGCCATTACAACCCCTGTAACCCAAGTTAATTCTCTTGGCCTTTTAAAACCACCTGTAAGATATACCCTAAAAACGTGAAGAATTAGCATCAAAACCATCATTGATGCACTCCATCTATGTACTGATCTAATTAACCATCCAAAACTTACATCAGTCATCAAATAACTAACTGAACTATAAGCCTGCGTAACAGTTGGCTTATAGTAAAAAGTCATTGCAAAACCTGTTGCAAATTGAATTAGGAAGCATACTAAGGTTATGCCTCCTAAACAATAAAAAATATTTACGTGAGGGGGTACGTACTTGGAAGTTACGTCGTCAGTTATGTCTTGGATTTCAAGCCTTTCTTGAAACCAGTCATAAACAGATGAAGAATTCGCCATCCAAAAAAAAATTAGCTTTGATATTTAAGAGCTTACTTAAAATTCTTATACTTGGTGTTAACACTTAACCCAATGAATTCATCTTTTAACAAACTTTTAACATTCCAAATATTGATCGCTACATTAATGATCAGTATTTTTTCTACCAATTTTTTATTCATTGGAAGTGTAGAGGCTCTCAGTGATAGCAAGCAATTAGTACTTGATGCATGGACCTTGGTAAATGAGGGTTTTTATGACCCAGAAAAGTTTGATGAAATCCAATGGAAGAGAATTAGACAAAAAACATTACAGAAACAAATTGAAACAACTGAAGAGGCTTATTCTGCAATTGAAGACATGTTGCGACCTCTAGAAGATCCTTATACAAGAATTTTACGTCCAAAAGATTATGAACTCCTTAAATCAAGTAATTTTGGCAGTGAAATCAATGGAGTTGGGCTTCAATTAGGTGAAGATGATGATACTCAAAAAGTTAAAGTTATCTCTACTCTTGGGGGATCGCCAGCGGAAGAAGCAGGAATAGTTAGCGGGGATTTAATAGAAAAAGTAGATGGAATTTTATCAGAAGAACTTGGCCTTGCAAATACTGCCTCTAAGTTGAGAGGTGAATCAGGGACAAAAGTTTTAGTCGAAATCACTTCGGAATCAGGAGAAATTAGGGAGGTCGATTTAGAGAGGAGATCAGTAGACCTCAGACCAGTAAGAACAAAAAGATTAAGAAATGATTCTCACACAATAGGGTATTTAAGAATAACTCAATTTAGCGAAAGCGTACCCAAAAAGTTTGAAGAGGCTCTTCAAGAGTTAAAAGAGAAAGAAGTTGAGGGATTGATCTTAGATTTAAGGAATAATTCAGGTGGACTGGTGAGCTCAGGAATAGCTGTTGCAGATTCATTATTGAGTGAAAGACCAGTAGTGGAGACAAAAAATAGAAATGGGATAAAGGATGCAATAATTTCTCAAAAAGATACCTCTTTTGATGGCCCAATGGTAACTTTGGTTAATAAAGGGACTGCAAGTGCTAGTGAAATACTGGCAGGTTCTCTACAGGATAACGATCGATCAATTCTTATGGGAGAGCGAACTTATGGGAAAGGTTTAATCCAATCCTTAAAAAGTTTAGGAGAAGATAGTGGAATAGCAATCACAGTTGCTAGTTATCTAACGCCTAAAGGAAATAATATTCAAGGTCTTGGTATGACACCTGACAAATTACTTGATATTCCGGATGCAATTGAATATGGAAGTGCAGACGATAAATGGCTAAGAAATGCAGAATTATTTCTTGGCTCAATACTTGAGAAAGAAGAAGCTTCGTTTAAAAGTAGTGAAATGGGCAATGAAGGAACAATATCTGCAGTAGCAAAAAATTAATAAAATATAAAATTTTAATCGCTATGCCTATTAAAAGAATTTTTCATGATCCAATTCACAAAGAAATAGTATTTGATTCAAAAAAGCCAGAAGAATTAATGATTTTGGAATTAATTGATTCAATCGCTTTTCAAAGACTCAGAAGAATAAAACAATTAGGGGCTGCATCATTACTTTTTCATGGTGCCGAGTCGAGTAGATTTACTCACTCAATAGGAGTTTTTTGCATAGCAAAAAAAATTTATAATAAATTACTTGAAAATAAATCTTCATTTTGTGAAAATAAATTCGTCCTTTATGGAGCAGCTCTATTACATGATTTAGGACATGGACCTTTGAGCCATACAAGTGAAGCCATTTTTGCTCATAATCACGAAGAATGGTCTAAAAACTTAGTTGAAAATTATTACCCAATAAATTCAATACTCAAAAAATATGACAACTCATTACCTAGAAAAATTGCAGAATTATTTGAATCAAAACAAATATTTTCAAAACCCTTAAAAACCTTGATTAGCAGTGAAATAGACTGCGACCGTCTCGATTATCTTTTACGCGATAGCTACAACACAGGTACCAACTATGGCTTAGTAGATTTAGAGAGAATTATTTCAGCTCTTACTTTTTCACCTGATGGAAATATTGCAATTAAACCAAAAGGAGTAATCGCCATAGAGCATTTCTTAGTACTGAGAAACTTGATGTATCGAACTATCTATAATCATAGAATAAATGAGATATCAACTTGGATCCTAGAAAAAATAATATACACAATAAAACAAAATTTTCAAAAAAAAATTTGGATAGATAAATCTCTCTATAAATGGATATTTTCTTACGAAAAGGTTGATTTTGATGATTTCATAAGAAATGATGATATAACCTTTTACTACCATTTAATAAGATGGAAAGATGAATCTTTCGAGCCACTTTCTACTCTATGCAAAATGTTTATTGATAGAGATTTACTAAATGCATCAGATATTAGTTTTTTAAATAACATAGAGAGATTAAAAATCCTTGCATTTGCTAGAAAATTATGCGAAAAAAATAATTATGACTCAGAAATTTTTTGTGGAATCAAAGAGAGATCTTTTAAAGGTTTTGAATCTAACAATGCACTTAAAATATGGGATGGCACTCATCAAAACTTACTAGAAAATAGTTCTGCATTAATAAAAACTTTAATGAAACCTGAAGAAAGCGCCTTCATTATTTACCCAGGTCTGATTAAAAATGAAATCAAAAATCAAATCTTGTTGTTAAAAAATAATTCGTGTAGCAAATTCAATGGAAATCATTATTAATAATCCTATTAGTAGATATCAAGAAACTATATCTTTTAAAAATTTGGACAATTTAACCGAATCTTTTAGAAAAGTTCCCTTGATGACAAGACCTTTGAAAGCAAAAATTTTTGCAATCAATGAGTTACTAAGTTCTCTTCAATTATCAAAATTAAAAAATAATTGTAAAAAATTAAAATTCTGCTCATTAAGCATCTACTCAAATAATAGATATACAATAATAGCCGGAAAATCTCTAAAAATTGATTCATATTTTGTTGAAGAACGAGAGGCTAAAAATAAATTACTATTACTTAAGTCAACAAAGAAAGACGATATCCTTCACGAAGGAACAGTAAGATCAGGTGACAGAATATCTTCAAATGGTAATCTTTGCATTATTGGAGACGTTAATCCAGGAGCCATAGTTTCCGCCGAGAAAAATATTTATGTTTGGGGCAAGCTACTAGGGATAGCCTTCGCAGGGAAGGGAGGAGACAATAAAGCCTCTATTTCATCACTTTATTTAAGCCCTTTACAGTTGCGAATAGCTGATGTGATTGCTATTGGGCCAAAGAATAAGCCCAAAAATTCTTATCCTGAAATTGCTGAAATAGATAAGAGAACAATAAGCATTAAACCCTTGCTAATAGCTACTAAAAATTAATCAATCATTTGAAATAAATTAATTCAAACCTGATAAATTTAAGAATTACTTAATCTTTAAAATATTTAACTTTCTAAAAGTAGCCTTATTATTTTAAAAAATCATTAAATTACGTGTCGGAAAATACTCGCACAATATTAATTTGTTCAGGCAAAGGAGGAGTTGGCAAAACTACTTTAACTGCAAATCTAGGCATCGCACTTGCCAATAGTGGGGCAACCACTGCAGTATTAGATGCTGATTTTGGTTTAAGAAATTTAGATCTCCTTTTAGGGTTAGAAAATCGCATTATCTACACTGCTCAAGATGTTCTAGACAAAAATTGTCGTCTTGAGCAAGCATTAGTCAGACATAAAAAAGAACCTAATCTTGCTCTTTTGCCTGCCGGAGATCCTAGGATGTTGGATTGGATGAAACCCGAAGATATGAAAAAAATTAGTGAGCTTCTCAGTGAAAAATTTGATTTTGTTTTAGTAGATTGTCCTGCTGGAGTAGAGGATGGTTTTAAAAATGCTCTTGCAGCCTGTCAAGAAGCTATTGTTGTTACCAACCCAGAATTATCTGCAGTTCGCGATGCCGACAGAGTAATAGGGATACTGAATACATCAGATATTGAGCCTATTCAACTTGTAATCAATAGAGTTCGTCCTAACATGATGGCCAGTCAAGAGATGCTATCCATTGAAGATGTTCAAGAAATACTTTCTTTACCTTTACTAGGTATTGTTTTAGAGGATGAACAAGTAATAATAAGTACCAATAGAGGAGAGCCACTAACACTTACAGATGGTAGATCTCCTGCAAAAAAATGCTATTTAAATGTTTCTCAAAGACTTTCAGGTAAAGATGTAGCTATCATCGATCCCAAAAATGAAAGTAACAGTCTTAAAGATAAATTCATGAGATTAATGCAAACAAAGGTTTTTTAAAATGATGACTCTCAGAGATCTTATAAATAAATTACTAGGCAGAGAAACAGCTAGTGCAAATACAGCCAGAGAAAGATTACAGCTTGTACTTGCTCATGACAGAGTTGACATGAGTTCCTTAACAACTGATCTTTTGGATAAAATGAGGAAAGAAATTCTTGATGTTGTTGCTAAATATGTAGAGATTGATTTTGAAGAGGTAGCAGTAAGTTTAGAGACTGAGGATAGAATGACTGCATTAGTTGCCAATTTACCAATAAAAAGAACTATTTCAGGTGAAATACAATTTAAAAAAGATGTTAAAAATGATAAAAACGATAAAGATATCAAAAAGTAATAAATTAAAAAAAAAGCTAAAAAAATGATGATAATTGACCCTCCCTAATTGTAAGATAAATAGGTTGCCGGCTTAGCTCAGTGGTAGAGCAGCGCTTTTGTAAAGCGAAGGTCATCAGTTCAAATCTGTTAGCCGGCATTTTTTTTAATTTCGTTCAACAGTTTTTGCAGAAAATAATAAAATCAAACTTATTAAACTAAATGTAGGAAAAAATCTTATTTCAAGAAAATACTCTAAAAGAGATGAAAAGGGTTCAAATACCCAATAGGTAAAAAATTGAATTAATAAAACACAAAATAATAATAAAAACATTAACGCAATTCCTTAACTAATACTTCTCCTTGCCTAATAAGCTTCCATACGCCACTTTTCATCCAATATATTATAGTACTAGCCTTCCCACTACTTTTTTCCCATGGGATAGGCCCCAGAATTTGTAAAGAAGGGAAGTCTAAAGCAATACCTTCAGCTGTAGATGATCCAGTGCGGCCTGAAATATTTGCACTTGAAGTTAATAATGGGCCTGTCTCTTTCAAAAGAGATTGAGCAATATATGAATTTGGGATCCTCAAACCAAGAGTAAGATCATTGCTTGTGAGAATTGCAGTCTGTTTTCTTGAAGAAGGAATAACTATTGTCAGAGCTCCAGGCCAATATCTTGCGGCTATATTTTGGTAATCTTTTTTAGCTGATTCGTGAACGTAATCTATTAATTGTTTGTGTTCTGAACCCATAAGTATTAAGGGTTTATTTCTATCTCTTTTTTTAAACTCATAAATAATTTTTGAAAATTTTGGCAAGCATCCAATTGCAGGTAAAGTGTCCGTCGGGAAAATTATAGGTAAACCACTTTTAAGCGTCTTAAAAGCTAATTTGCAGTTAATAAAATTCATTTAGATTATTAACAATAATAATTTATTTATATCTTCCAATAGTAAACCTACCAAGACCTGAAAGATCATTGACAATTTCTACTGATTTAAATTTACTCTTAATAAGAAGTTGTTTTACTTTTTCACCTTGATCAAAATGATTCTCCAAAATAAGCCATCCCCTATCTTTCAAATATAATGGTGCTTTTTGAATTATTTCCCTAATGTGTTTTAATCCATCTTCACCTCCTAATAAAGCGGTTTTTGGTTCGAAATTTTTTACTTCTTTGGGTAATTTTTCATACACATCTTTAGGAATATATGGCGGATTTGAAATAGCAAGATCTAATTTACTTTTAAAACTTTCTAAAGGAATCCACCAATGTCCGCAGTAAAATTTCAAATTTGATTGTGTAGAAGAATTGATAAAATTTTCATTAGCTATTTCTAATGCATCTTGATCAATATCAGTTGCCATTCCATTCCACATTGGGTAAGCCATTGCCAAAGCAATACTTATAGCGCCGGATCCAGTTCCTAATTCAGCAAATAATAATTTTTTTGATTTTCTTCCAAATATCTTGAAGACAATTTCTACTATAAGTTCTGTTTCTGGTCTTGGAATAAGTACTTTATCTGAAACTCTTAATTTTAAGTCTCTCCAAAAAGTGAATCCACAAAGATATTGAATAGGAGTTGAAGTTAATAAATGTTCGTTCCAAATGGACTCTAAAAAAATTAAATTTTTTTTTAAGTATAAGTCACCTTCAGGGTTAAGAATTAACGTATTTAGAACATTAGTTGGAATACCTCCGAGACAGTCAAGTAAAACTGCAAAAGATTGGTTATCTCCCCCTTTAGAAAGCTGCTTTTTTTTCCAAAATAAAAATTCTTTTACTGAAATGCTAAGCATTTATAAAAGTTTAGCGTTTTGGTCCAAGCCTACCTTTGCTAGAATCAGAGAAGAAACTTGATTTTTCACCATCTTGAGTAGAAATAAATAAACCTATAAGGAATATTGTCGGCACTCCTACAAATAAAAGACTAGCTACGAATCCAAAGTTAGTTGTTTCCATTTAAGTGTCAATTTTATTGGTATTAAGACTATAGACATATAATTTGAAATAAGGTGGAAAAATCAACAAATTTTATCAACTGATTAACAGTCTTAAACAATTCAGCGAGGTAATTTTTTATTTTCACTACTTTTTTTTAGGTCTTCTAAATTTGAAGGTGGGGATTGTGGTTTTGTTAAAATTACTGCTGAGGATTTAATTAATGTTTGGCATGCAAGTCTCCAGTTTTCTGGTCTATTTTTTAGTTTTTCTTCTTCAACAGCTGTAAGAGGACTTAAAGAGTTTTTGTTGCCACCTTCAACTGAAACAAAACAAGTACTGCACTGCCCTGCTCCGCCACAATTCCCCAAAATCCCTTTTAGTCCATATAGCTGTAAGTTCTCTTTCATTACTAATTCCCTTAAATTTTCACCTGAGTTGCATTGAACTTCTAAATCTTCACGAATGAATCTGATAGTTGCCATTTTTTTAGTTATTTTTCTTTATTTTGGCGTTTTACTTTGAGAATTGTGACCAAAATATTACCATTTTTTTGACAAAAATTCCTTCTAAACGTAGTCATGCCAAGTGATTTAGCCAATTTTTGCAAGAAAATAAATTTATTTACAAAAATCCCTCAAAGACTAAAAAACCCTTACTATCGTGATGTTTAGCTGTTTATTCAGCATAGTTACTTAGAAATTAACCGATGGGATTGCCTTGGTATCGAGTTCACACAGTAGTTATTAATGACCCAGGTCGACTACTTGCTGTGCATCTTATGCATACTGCATTATTAGCCGGCTGGGCCGGTTCTATGGCTCTTTATGAATTAGCCATTTTTGATCCTTCTGATGCTGTTCTGAATCCAATGTGGAGACAGGGAATGTACGTTATGCCTTTCATGGCAAGGCTAGGTATCACAAGTAGTTGGAACGGATGGGATATAACTGGTGCTACCGGAGTAGATCCTGGATTCTGGAGTTTTGAAGGGGTTGCAGCAGCACACATAGTATTTAGTGGTCTGTTGATGTTGGCCTCAATTTGGCACTGGACATACTGGGACTTAGATCTATGGGAAGATTCTAGAACAGGTGAACCAGCTCTGGACTTGCCAAGAATCTTTGGAATTCATCTTCTATTAGCAGGACTTACATGTTTTGGATTTGGAGCATTTCATTGTGCAAATGTTGGAATTTGGGTTTCTGATCCCTACGGTTTAACTGGTCATGTAGAACCTGTATCTCCCTCATGGGGAGTTGACGGATTTAATCCTTTTAATCCAGGAGGAATAGTTGCGAATCATATTGCAGCTGGACTTATGGGTATTATTGGAGGTATTTTCCACATAACCAATAGACCTGGAGAAAGACTATATAGAGCATTAAAATTAGGAAGCCTTGAAGGTGTTCTAGCAAGTGCTCTAGCTGCAGTTCTATTTGTATCTTTTGTCGTTGCAGGCACAATGTGGTATGGTTCAGCGACAACTCCAGTAGAATTATTTGGTCCTACTAGATATCAATGGGACTCAGGTTATTTCAAAACTGAAATCAATAGAAGAGTTCAAGCTGCAATAGATAATGGTGCTACCAAAGAAGAAGCATATGCATCTATTCCAGAGAAATTAGCTTTCTACGATTATGTTGGAAATAGTCCTGCAAAAGGAGGACTATTCAGAGTCGGAGCATTAGTTAATGGTGATGGTTTACCAACTGGTTGGCAAGGTCACATTGCTTTTCAGGACAAGGAAGGTAATGAATTAGAAGTCAGAAGAATTCCTAATTTCTTCGAAAACTTCCCAGTCATATTGGAAGATAAAGAAGGAAACGTAAGAGCCGATATTCCATTTAGAAGAGCTGAAGCGAAGTATTCATTTGAACAAACTGGCATCACTGCAACTATCTATGGCGGTGATCTAAATGGTCAAACATTTACTGACCCCGCAGTAGTTAAAAGATTAGCTAGAAAAGCGCAGCTCGGAGAAGCATTTAAGTTTGACAGAGAAACATATAAATCTGACGGTGTATTCCGAAGCTCCCCAAGGGCATGGTTTACATATGCTCATCTATGTTTCGGACTGCTATTCTTGTTTGGCCACTGGTGGCATGCTTCAAGAACTTTATACAGAAATTCCTTCGCTGGTATTGATGCTGAAATTGGTGACCAAGTTGAATTTGGTTTATTCAAGAAACTTGGTGACGAATCCACAAGAAGAATCCCAGGAAGGGTTTAAACTAAACTTTATTATTTAATTCTCATGGAAGCATTTGCTTACGTTCTAATTTTAACTCTCGCAGTTGTTACATTATTCTTTGCTGTCGCCTTTAGAGATCCACCTAAATTTGATAGAAAATGAATTCAGAAAAACCTCTTTAACAAGGGGTTTTTTACTTTTCATAATTAAAATATTACTCTAGAATTAGGGTTAAAGTTATTATTATTCACTAAATGCAGTGTCCAACTTGTCAAAACACAGATAGTAGGGTTTTGGAATCAAGATCTGCTGATAGTGGAAAAAGTGTTCGAAGAAGAAGAGAGTGCTTAAACTGCAGCTTTAGATTTACTACTTATGAAAGGGTTGAAACAATGCCAATTTCAGTTATTAAAAAAGATGGGAGCAGAGAATTATTTGATAAGCAAAAACTATTTACTGGAATATCAAGAGCTTGTGAAAAGACAACATTTAATACTGAAACAATCATTAATTTTGTAGATGGAATTGAGTCACAAATCATACAAGATTCCAATAAAGATATTAAATCTTCACAAATTGGAGAAATAATACTCAAAAGTCTTAGAAAAGACAACGAAGTAGCCTATATAAGATATGCCTCAGTTTACAGAAAGTTTAATGGGGTGAAAGATTTTATTTCAACTCTTGAATCTCTAAAAGGAAATTCAAAAAATCAATTAGCTTCAATTTTATAAAATTCAGCATCTTAAAGTGTAGTATAGTTAACACAACCTTTTTTGCTATTGGTTTGCAGGCTAATAGCATACCTTTCTAACTACCATAGGTAGTCTGCGATGCAACAAATGAACGAAAATTCTTCCCAAACCATCCAAGAACTTTCTGAAGATAAAGAAATTAAAAATTCATCTGAACTAGATAATGATTCAGTATCTCAAAATGAGGAAGATTTATCAGGCGAAAACAATGATATTCCTTTAGCAGATTCTTCTTCCAGCAGAACAAATGCGGATTTTGATAATGCAGGATTCACTCAAGAAGAATTTGCATCACTTTTGGGTAAGTATGACTATAACTTTAAGCCTGGAGATCTAGTAAAAGGTACCGTCTTTGCTCTAGAACCTAAAGGTGCCATGATAGATATAGGCGCAAAAACTGCTGCTTTTATGCCTGTCCAGGAGGTTTCAATAAATAAAGTGGAAGGATTAAATGATGTTTTACAACCTTCAGAAAGCAGAGAATTTTTCATAATGAGTGAAGAAAATGAAGATGGACAATTGGCACTTTCTATAAGAAGAATTGAATATCAAAGAGCATGGGAAAGAGTAAGACAATTGCAAAAAGAGGATGCAACTATATATTCTGAAGTTTTTGCAACAAATAGAGGTGGAGCTCTTGTGAGGGTAGAGGGATTAAGAGGCTTTATCCCAGGATCTCATATAAGTGCTAGAAGAATAAAAGATGACTTAGAAGGTGAATATCTACCTTTAAAATTTCTTGAAGTTGATGAAGAGAGAAACAGATTAGTACTAAGTCATAGAAGAGCTTTAGTTGAGAAAAAAATGAATAGACTTGAGGTAGGCGAAGTTGTTGTGGGTTCTGTTAAAGGTATTAAACCTTACGGAGCTTTTATTGATATTGGAGGAGTTAGTGGACTATTGCACATTTCTGAAATTAGTCATGAACATATCGAGACTCCACATAATGTTTTGAATGTGAATGACCAAATGAAAGTAATGATAATTGATCTTGATTCGGAAAGAGGAAGAATTTCATTATCTACAAAAGCACTTGAACCTGAACCAGGCGATATGCTTACAGATCCTCAAAAAGTTTTTAGTAAAGCTGAAGAAATGGCTGCAAAGTACAAGCAAATGTTATTTGAACAAGCTGACGATACTGAAGAACTCCCCACAGCTTCAGCTGAAACAGTCTAGATTTAGATATATATAATTGATGGGAATATTACAAAAAAAAAGCTTCTTAATTTCTAAACAAAAAACTTTTTAATTTACAATAATTGATTTGTAACTACAGACTAATTTAGGATGACATTTATTATTTTTAATTATATTTAAATGAGTGATTTCATCTTCACCTCTGAATCTGTAACAGAAGGTCATCCTGACAAAATATGTGATCAAATTAGTGACGCTGTTTTAGATGCTTTATTAACAGAAGATCCAGAAAGCAGAGTTGCATGCGAAACAGTAGTCAATACAGGTCTATGTTTACTAACTGGAGAAATAACATCAAAAGCAAAAGTTGATTATATAAAACTTGTTAGAAATGTAATTAAAGAAATTGGATACGAAGACTATAAAGCAGGTGGTTTTGACTCAAATAGTTGTGCTGTTTTAGTAGCTCTTGACGAGCAATCACCTGATATTTCACAAGGAGTCAATGACGCTGATGATGTCAATGATGATTTGGAAAATAATACTGGGGCTGGTGACCAAGGCATAATGTTTGGCTATGCATGCGATGAAACGCCTGAATTAATGCCCTTGCCCATTAGCTTGGCACATAGATTAGCCATTCAACTTGCCAAAGTAAGACATGAAAAAGTCCTTAATTACCTCCTCCCTGATGGGAAAACTCAGGTAAGCATTAATTACGAAAAAGGTTTACCAGTTTCGATTAACACAATATTAATTTCAACACAACATAATCCTGAGATTGATGGGATAAAAAATGAAGAAGAAATTCGTCAAAGAATAAAAAAAGATTTATGGAAACATGTTGTAATTCCTGCTACTGAAGATTTAGAAATTAAACCAGATATTCAGAAAACTAGATTTCTAGTAAACCCCACTGGAAAATTTGTTGTAGGAGGGCCTCAGGGAGATGCCGGGCTTACTGGAAGAAAAATTATTGTAGATACTTATGGAGGCTATGCAAGACATGGAGGTGGTGCATTCTCGGGGAAAGACCCCACAAAAGTAGATAGATCTGCCGCTTATGCAGCACGTTATGTAGCTAAAAGTATAGTTAAGGCAAAATTAGCAAAAAAGGCTGAAGTACAATTAAGTTATGCTATTGGAGTAGCAAAACCGATTTCCATTCTGGTTGATACTTTTGATACTGGTATTATTTCTCAAGCTGATTTAACTGATCTTATTAAAAAGCACTTTGATTTAAGACCTGCAGCAATAATAAAAGAATTTGACTTAAGAAATCTACCAAAAAAAATGGGTGGGATGTTTTTTAGAAAGACAGCATCCTACGGACATTTTGGTAGAAGAGATCTCGAACTCCCTTGGGAAAATGTAGAACAAAAAGCAGCCCAATTAATAGATGCATCTAAAATATTCTTATAGATATTTTTTCTATGCCTGTTAATTTTTATGGAGGGTTAGATTTTGGTACCAGTGGTGTGAGAATAACCATAATTAATTCGCATAAGGAAATAGTATATACAAACTCAGTTTTTTATAAAGAAAGTTTTAATAATCCAAATTCCTGGATCAATGCATGTGAAAAGCTATTAGAGGGTTTACCTACAGTAGTGAAAAGAAAACTTGATAAATTGGCTATCTCTGGTACCTCAGGCACTTTGACAGCATGTACTTTAGAAGGTGAGACTATTGGAGAAGCAATTCCCTATAACCATGCATGTAACGAAAATAATTTCTTTATGGAATCCTTAACTTCTGAAGAAGATCATTTGCGAACTCCATACAGTAGTCTCGCTAAAGCATTAACGTTAATTGATAAATATGGAACAAATATTCTTTTAAGACATCAATCTGATTGGATAACTGGCTGGTTTTTAAAAGATTGGACTTATGGAGAAGAGGGTAATAATATCAAACTTGGCTGGGATTTAATAAAAGAATCTTGGCCAAAAAGTTATCTCAATACTTCATGGCAGAAATGCTTACCTCAAATATTAAAAAGTGGGAAAATTATTGGACAAGTACATCTTGATTTAGCAAAAAGTTTCAACTTAAATAAAAAATTAGTTTTAATCTCAGGCTCAACTGATTCTAATGCAGGTTTAGTAGCTGCAGGTTTACGGAAAGAAGATGGTCTCACAGTTTTAGGAACAACAATTGTGGTAAAAAAAATCATTGATCACCCAATCAAAGAGAAAGGCATTACAACACATAGAGTAAGTGGTGATTGGATCTGTGGAGGAGCATCAAACGCAGGATGTGGAATTTTATCTAAATTTTTTTCTGATTTAGAAATTAAAGAACTTAGTAGGCAAATAAACACATCGAAAGGCACTACTTTAAATCTTTTACCTCTAAATAATAGGGGAGAGAGATTTCCAATAAATAATCCTAATTTAGAGCCCATTCTGGGCCCTAGGCCTGTAAGCGACTCACATTATTTACATGCATTATTCGAAGGTTTAGCTAATATTGAATTAAAAGGATGGCAAAAACTACACCAGCTGACAGGTTCACTACCTAAAAAGATAATTACTGTTGGTGGGGGAGCAAAAAATCCTCAATGGAGAAAAATAAGAGAAAAGATTATTAATATTCCAATAGTTACCTGTAAAAAAACTACTTCATTTGGAACTGCCTTAATAGCAATCAATGCCAAACAATAATTTTTTGGGGATATATGATCAAGATATAAATTTTTTAATAAAAAGGGTTTCACAAACTACACATCTTAATTTAAAGTATTAAGGTTAGAGCCGGGATAGCTCAGTTGGTAGAGCAGGCGACTGAAAATCGCCGTGTCCCCAGTTCAAATCTGGGTCCTGGCACCTTTAAAACCCTGTCCTAGACAGGGTTTTATACTTTCAAATCATTGAGAACTAGTTATTTTTTTCGTTTTTTTTATAACTTAAAATTTTCAGTTTTCGACTCTGCAGACTTGACCAATAATACCCAAAATCAGTATATCTCCATTTGGATCTTGCCAATTAGCTAAATCATTGAAATTGCTATTTGCCTCATCTATTGAGACATCAACATCTCTAAATGATTTTTCAAAACAATTTATATCCATTGTATAGAGAATATCCTTAGTAATTTCACTTTTTGTTTTGGGAATAAATTTACTCAATACTCTTACAGAACCATCCTCATTCCTTTTTATACTTTGCCTATCCCATAACTGCTCTCCATATTCACTTTTAGGGACTCCAACCCATTCATGAGGCAAAGCTTCTGATTTTTTTATTGAAATACAAAAGAAAACAATAATCGAAAGGACTAAATTAATTAAATTTCTAAAAAATATTGAACTAACTTTATTCTTAGAATTAATCATGACTACTTATTCAGTACAACAATTTTTTATAAATAGGAAATAAAAGATTAAAAATTTGTAAAAATTTTTATTGATTAGTATTTCTATTATAGATAGAATCAAATATTAAAATTAAGAATTTACTTCCAATAAATTTATTAGAAAAATAATGAATAAAATACAGAAATTTTTCTCAGTAGTTTTTTTTATAGCAATATTTGTTGTATTGATTTATTTAATCCAAAATTATGGGATTGAACCTCTAAGAAACAAAATAGAAAGTATGGGGATTTGGGCTCCTTTTGGAATATTCATACTCAGAGGAGTAAGTATTATTTTACCCGCCCTTCCAAGTTCAGCTTATTCTCTGCTAGCTGGTTCACTACTAGGATTTCAAAAAGGTTATATGACAATAATCTTTTCTGATATCGTTTTTTGCCAAGCTGCTTTCTTTATCGCAAGAAATTATGGTAGGGTTCCTGTGCGTAATTTAGTAGGCCCGAAAGCAATGCAAAAGATTGAAAGTTTCAATCACAACCAGCTAGAAGAAAATTTCTTTCTTATGACAGGTCTACTAATGACTGGCCTTTTTGATTTTCTAAGCTACGCAATTGGTATTGGAGGAACTCGCTGGAAAATATTTACTCCTGCATTATTAATAAGTCTTCTAATCAGTGACTCTATACTAGTAGCAGTAGGAGCTGGAGTTAGCCAGGGAGCAGGATTATTTCTAGGGATTGCTTTATTGGGAATGTTTGCTTTAGCGACTATTTCAGGATTGGCAAAAAATAAAATGCCTAAATAACAAAACAGTTGATAATTCTGTTATCAAAGAAGAAAGATATGACATTTTCGCAAACAATAACTATATAAATAATGATTCATGCAAGAATAGAAATCGATTAATTTTTAAAGTTATTAGATGACTCCATTTAGACCAACTTCATATGATCGCCCTGGAGAACAAATATCAACTACTCCTTCTGGATTAAAAGTAACTTCTGCAAAGAGATTAATGGTGGATTCAATGGTAAGAATGATACAAAAAGCAGAAAATCATTCCGTAGAAGATAAACTTGACGAAGAATCTAACAATAATTAATCAATTCATTGATAAAAGTATAGGCGAGTGGAAATCTATTAGAAGTACTCACACTTTAGCTTTTCAGGAATTTGAAAACTCAACTAGTAAAATATATATAAAACACATCAACAAAAAAAATAAAAAAGTCGTTGAAATTTTTAAAACTTATAAATTTAGTTTAAACCTAGAGAGCATAGCCATTTCTATAAACTGGCAAGCTATTAGTGATTGGGACAATGATGATATCATTGATGGAGATGAAACTATTCTGATTTTTATACCCAAAGATGAAAATTCAGGAATTGTTTTAAGAAATAAAGGTTATACAGAATCCTTTATTTCATCATCAAAGTATTTTGTTGATGAACAAAATAATTTACACATTAAAACTATTTATAAATCAACAGTTTCCGAAGAAAGAATTTCCTTTTTATCCACTCATGTAAGATCCAGATTTTCTACTATTAGAAATCTTGAAAATAACTCAGTTATACAGACTTCTCATACTTCAGAAATAAGGAATTTAGCTAGTTTAAAAGATTAATTATCCTTTCAAATTGAAACTCTGTTTCAGATATTAATTTAGGAAGAAAGCCTTTGTTTCCAGGCATATTATTAACTGTTGAATTCAAATCAGAGATAGTTGCATCTCGCATTAATTGAAAAACCCTTTTTGCATTTCTTAAAGGTACCCCAAGAGCAAGATAAGTATTTTTAAGATCCTTCAAACAACTTTTTTCTAAAACTGATTCGTCATTAGAAATTAAAAGATAAGCAACAATCCTTAGGATTATTTCTCCATCTCTTAAACAAACGGACATCTTGTTAGTTGTATTTAAAGATATTTTTGAATTAAGTGAATCTTGATTTTCGCAAATCATTGCTGTTACAGCATCTGCTGCTATTGCATGTGAATTATTGGTTATTGAGGTTATTGCATCTAATCTTGAATTTGCACTATTGATAAATTCTTTTATATTGCTTAAATCATTTAATTTCTTATCGGCTGACAATAGTTGATTATTCTTTGAAACTGACATTCCCGAAGTAAAAATTTAAAGAACGATCTTTAGAATAATACAAAGCTAGTAAAAACAATACAATTTCAAACTTAACGCAACGCTTCTTAATTAATAACTTCATTCCAAAGTGATAGTTGAAATAATTCAAATAAAAAATTTTTTTCCGCTAATATAAAACTACATTTTTAATAAAGTTTTGGATCAACAGGATTTAAAATCATCAAAGAAACTTATTTCCACATATAAAAAGAGATTGGAAAAAGAAATCTTAGACAGAAGTATGAAATTAAAGATGCCTCAAAATAAATTTCAAGAAATAATTAATAACAATAATGAACTTATAAATTTAAAAAAAGCGTTAGAAGATCTAGAAACGGAATCTGAATCTCATAGTAAAGTCTGATTTTTGAAAAACCCTTCCAAAAGTGCCTCAAACCAACAATTTTCTTTTTAAGTCCCTAAACAATCAACAACTTCAAGCAGTAAAACATGTTTATGGACCACTATTAGTTGTAGCAGGTGCAGGTAGCGGAAAAACTAAGGCTCTTACTCACAGAATTGCAAACCTTATTGAGGGTAACTCTATAGATCCCTATAACATTCTCGCTGTTACTTTCACTAACAAAGCTGCTAAAGAAATGAAAGCAAGATTAGAGGTTCTTCTAGCCCAAGAATTAGCTTTTAATCAATTTGGTCAGCCTTGGACAACTCTCAAAGAAATTGATCAAAATCAATTAAGAGCAAACGTTCACCAAGAGAGGCTTCAGAACCTTTGGATCGGTACTTTCCATTCCTTATTTTCAAGACTTCTGAGATACGATATTGAAAAATATACTGATCCAGAAGGCCTAAAATGGACAAGACAATTTTCAATTTATGATGAAACAGATTCTCAAACACTAGTAAAAGAAATTATCAGCCAAGATATGAATCTTGACCCAAAAAGATATGATCCCAAAAAGATTAAAAGATTAATAAGTAATGCTAAAAATCAATGCTTAACTTCTAATGATCTTTTAGAAAAAGCAGATAATAATTTTGATAAAACAGTTGCAGAAGCCTACAAAAGATATAGGATTTCGCTCTCAAAAAATAATTCTTTAGACTTTGATGATCTTCTGCTTTTGCCTGTTTTCTTATTAAGGCAAAATGATATAGTCAGAGATTACTGGCACAAAAGATTTAAACATATTTTAGTTGACGAATATCAAGATACAAATAAAACACAATATGAACTTATAAAATTAATTACGGCTGGGAATACAGAACCAAAAGAATTCTTCAATTGGGAAGATCGGTCAATTTTTGTAGTTGGGGATGCTGATCAAAGTATTTATAGTTTCAGAGCAGCTGACTTCAGAATTTTAATTGGTTTTCAAGAAGATTTTAAAACTTCAATCAACGACGATACAAAATCATCTTTAATTAAATTAGAAGAAAATTATAGGTCATCTTCCAATATCCTTGATGCTGCAAACTCATTAATTGAAAACAACTCTGAAAGAATTGACAAAGTTTTAAAGGCTACTAAAGAAAAAGGGGAACTTTTAACGTTACTCAGCTGTGATGATGAAATTTCCGAGGCAGAAGCAATTACCAATAAAATAAAATCACTCAATAACTATAATCAAAACCCAATTTGGAAAAATTTTGCAATTTTATATCGAACCAGAGCTCAGTCGAGAGTATTAGAAGAATCACTTGTGAGGTGGCGCATTCCTTATACAATTTTTGGAGGATTGCGTTTTTATGATAGAAGAGAAATTAAAGATGCAATAGCATATTTGAAAGTTCTGGTTAATTCTTCAGATAACGTTAGTCTTTTACGCATCATAAATGTTCCTAGAAGAGGGATTGGTAAGACTACTATTCAAAAACTGAATGAACTATCTAATAGGTTAAATATCCCATTATGGGAGGTTCTTAATGATAAGCAAACTCTGGAAGAAACAATAGGCCGATCATCAAAAGGAATTAATAAATTTACTGAAATTATGAATGATCTACTGTGTTACCTAGAAAATTCAGGTCCCGCTCAACTACTACAACTTATATTAGAAAAGACTGGTTATTTAAGTGACTTACTAGCTAGTGGGACTGAAGAATCTGAAGATAGAAGAAATAACTTACAAGAACTAATTAATGCAGCTACTCAATATGAAGAAGAAACAGAAAGTGGAGATGTAGAGGGATTTCTTTCTACAGCAGCCTTAACAACTGATAATGATACGAAGAAAAATAATCCTAACTCTGTAACTCTCATGACTCTGCATAATAGTAAAGGTTTAGAATTTCAAAATGTTTTTATCACTGGGCTAGAACAAGGTCTCTTCCCTAGCCATAGATCAATAGATACTCCCTCACTTCTTGAAGAGGAAAGAAGACTATGCTACGTAGGTATTACTAGAGCTAAAGAAAGAATTTTCTTAAGTCATGCCAGAGAAAGAAGATTATGGGGTGGAATGCGTGAAGCAACAATTCCTTCAATATTTCTTTCGGAAATACCTGAAGATTTAATGGATGGCGAATTACCACAAACTGGTGGTGCTTCAATTAGAAGAGATTGGCATCTTGATCGTTTAACTAGAGTTGATCGAAACAATCCAAATGAATTTGTTAACAAACCAATAAATGCAGTAAGGAAATTATATTCAGGGCCTAGTAAAGGGAAAAGCTGGATAGTTGGAGATATGCTAATTCACTCAAAGTTTGGAAAAGGTGAAATCATACATATTTTTGGGAGTGGGGAAAAAATATCTTTAGCAGTAAAATTTGGTGATAAAGGCAGTAAAATTCTAGATCCCAGATTAGCTCCAATTCGTTATATAAGTTAAAACTCATGAACGATATCTCTGATTACATCCAAGGTGAATTAATCAAAACTCCATTTAATCTATATAACCTAATTGCTAAATACATAGAATCTAATAACAATACTAAAGTAGCTTTTGTTGGCGGTTATTTAAGAGATTTATTAATTAGTAAATTCCACAAAAAATCGTTTTCTAAACCTATAGATATTGATCTTGTTATTGAAGGATCCTCTATTTCTCTTGCCAAATTTATAAAAAAAAATATTGTAAATGTAGATTTATGTTTAATCAAGGAATTCAATTTATACAACACTGTAGAAATAAATATTAATGAATATAAAATTGATATTGCTTCTGCAAGAAAAGAAATTTATTCTGCTCCAGGCTTAAATCCCACAGTAAATAAAAGTACTATTGAGGAGGATCTTAAGAGGAGAGATTTCACTATAAATTCAATAGCCTTCGAGGTCTCGACAAGGAAAATCTATGATCTTTATGGAGGAATTTCTGATATAAAAAGTAAAAGATTGAACTTACTTCACAGTAATAGTATTTCAGATGATCCAAGTAGATTAATTAGATGTGCAAAATATGCTTCAAGGTTAGATTTCAATATTTCAAATAATTCCCTCAAACAATCTCAAGAAACAGTTAGACAATGGCCATGGAAAAGTTCAGAAACTCATCAGAAAATGATTTACCCTCCTGCACTAGGAATACGAATAAGGATGGAACTAGCTGAAATATGCAATCACGATAATTTGACTAATGTGATTTCGATAATTCATAAATGGAAAATTATCTCAATCTTAAATGAAAATATTAAAGTCGATAAAAGATTTTTAAGAGGACTAAATTGGATTAAGAAGTTAAAGGGAAATCATATGCTTTACTTATTAAAAGATTCAGAAGATTTAGAAAAAGCATGTCAAAGATTTTTGATAAATAATAGTGAGATAAAAATATTAGAAGATTATATAAATATCAAAAAGAGATTAAATACAAACCAAAAAAATTTCAATCATTTTTCTCCATCAAGTTGGACAGAATTTATTGAGGACAGAAACCTTAATGATGAGACAGTCAAATTATTAATTTGTGATGGAGGACCATACTGGCGTAAATTATTTAAGTGGTTATTTATTTACAAATTCATAAAATCAAAAAAAGATGGAGAAACATTAAAAAAAGAAGGATGGGACCCAGGGAAGGAGATGGGAAAGGAAATCAAAAGATTAAGATATTTGGAAATTGACAAATTAAATAGAAATTAATTACATTTTTACAACCTCTCCAACCTTGTACCATTTATCCTTTAGAACATTTTCATATTTACGATTGCAGCTAATCAACAAGGGTCCACATGTTTGAGGATCTAATAGTAATGATATTCTCTCGTTAAAAGTCTCTTGATCTAATGAATTTTCGTTTAAAAAATTAATTATTCTTTTCTGCTTATTTACTTTATAAATTTTGTCAAAAATTTCTTTATTAGATTCAAAGAAAGTACTTTTAACGTCTTTTCTTATTAAATCAAATACTCCGGGATAAGCTTTAAATGCAAATAAATCTAATAAAACTTTTAGTGGCTCAAGATTATTACTTTGCCTATATAAATTAGATGATTCAACCATTTCTTTAAGATGTCCAATAAATCCATATCCAGTAATGTCAGTCGCAGCATTGACTAATGATTCTTTAAATTGATTTTGAAAAAGATAAATTTCATCAATCAAATATTGCTGAGTCTTTACTAAATTATTAATTACTTCAGAAGAACTACCTAGCATATTCTTATTTTGCATTTGACCGGCGAAGTAAATCCCAACGCCCAGAGGTCTAGACATCATAAGAATATCTCCAATATTCATTCCAGACTTAAGCCATGGTTTTGCTCCATTTTTTAAAATACCTTGAACTGTTAAAGAAATATCAATTCCTAATGAATAAGGTTTATTTACTAAACTTCTTGCTTCGAAAGTATGGCCTCCAAGTAATTCACCTCCATGATCCTCAACTGTTGATTTAATACCTTGAAGTGATTGAGAAAAGAGATAAGTCTGAAATTCCCTTTCAACTTTTGGTAATGAAATTAAAGCCTGCGCAGATGAAAGTTTTGCTCCGCATGCCCACAAATCTGAGCAAGCATGCAAAGTAGTAATTTTTGCATTAAGCCAAGGATCACTTACCAAAGCAGGAAATCCATCTACACTTTGCAAGATAATATCTTGACCATTTTGATATATCTCAACTGAATCTTCAGGTGATGAGGCAAAAGAATTTAAATTAGAATTTATTAATGATTTATTCAAAACTAACTGAGGAATTTTAGCTGCACATCCTCTGCAATCATTCAATGAAATATTTTTTTCACTGCTCTTCATCATTAGCCTTTTTGATCTGAACTTTTTAATAAAGTTGAGATCAATTTTATACTTTAAAATCCAAAAAATAAAAGAAGGGCCGAAAACAAAATTGCGATAAATAGCAAAAGCCTTTGGATGATGGCTTGGAAATATATTTACTATTTGCAATCCGATCTTTTGAGGAAACCACTTTTTCAATGATCTCCCTTCTATATCTTTTTTTAGATTTTGTACTAATGTATTTACAACTTTTACTGCAAAAACTCCCGATGCTGGTCTTTTTGCTGAACCTACAACTGCACAATCACCGACAGCAAAGATTCCCGAGAAACTTTTATACTTTAAGGTTCGATTTGTGATAATTCTGCCATGAGACTCAGAATACAATGATTTTTTTTGTACCCATAAAGGAGATTCATTTCCAGTACATAAAAGAATCTTGCCATAATCAAAATTAAGGTTTTCAACTAAATCTATATTTGAATTTCGTAAACTTTTTAGAATTTTATTATTAATTTTTCTTAAATCACATAAAAGTTTTAAGGATCTAACTCTCCATCTTTTTCTCAAAGCATAAGAAACTTCAATTGCAGCAAGGCCACTACCAACAATTACGAAAGGAAGTTCCTGAGCTGAATCTAAAATATCCTCCTTTTCTATTAAGTCATAAGCTCTTAAAAATGGTTTAATTGCAAAAGCATTACGATTTTTTACTAGTCTCTCAAACTCTCTTGGAATTAATGTTTGACTCCCATAATTAAGAACCAACTTCGAATAATTAATTGAGGGTCTATTACTTAAAACAATTTTCTTTAAATTGAAATCAATATCCTTTACTTCTTCTTCTATAAAAGAAACTTTTGCATTTTTTGCTAAAGATTTTATATCAATTAAACTCTCTTCTAGAGTGATTGATTTTGAAATCACTGATGGGAACATCGCCGAATAAACCAAATGAGAATCTCTAGATATAATTGAAACAGGAATTTCTGGCATTAATTTCGGAAACATTAACCATTTCTTCAATAAAGAAACATTTGAGTGTCCTCCTCCAATTAGTACCAGATGATTAAAAGTCATTTAAATCACTATGAATAAAGAACATTTATTACCAATTGAAAAATCAAGATTAGGAGTGATTGGTGGAAGTGGATTTTATTCAATGGATCAAATAAAGTACTTAAGAGAATTAGAAATCAATACTCCCTATGGTAAACCTTCTGATTCAATAAAAGTATATAATCTTGGAAACCTAGAGATTGCATTTATTCCTAGACATGGCAGAACACATAGTTTAAATCCTTCTGAAATTCCCTACAAAGCTAATATTTGGGCTCTAAGATCAATAGGAGTAAGATGGATTATTGCTCCATCAGCAGTTGGTTCATTACAAGAACAGATAAGGCCACTTGATATAGTGATTCCAGATCAATTTATAGACCGGACAAAAAATAGACCTGCAACCTTCTTTAACGAGGGAGCTGTTGCTCACGTAACTATGGGAGATCCCTTCTGCACAAATTTATCACGTATATTAAGTGAAATCGGAGAAAAAAATATTCCTGGCGGTAGACAATTACATAGAGGAGGTACCTATCTAGCAATGGAAGGTCCCGCTTTCTCAACTAGAGCAGAATCTAATTTATATAGAAGTTGGGGATGTTCAATAATAGGAATGACGAATCATACAGAAGCAAGATTGGCTAAAGAAGCTGAAATAGCTTACTCTTCATTGTCAATGGTTACTGATTATGATTGCTGGCATCAAACTCATCAAGAAGTTTCTGTAGAAATGGTTTTGGATAATCTTAGATCGAATACTGAGGTAGCTAATAAAATAATCTTTGAAGTAGCAAAATTAATTGAAAAAGAAAGACCAAAAAGTAAGTCTCATTTTTCATTAAAAGATGGATTGATAACCCAAAAAGAAAATATCCCAAGCTCCACAAAAGAGAAACTAAGGATATTTACCGATTCTTATTAGGCTAATTTGATATAAGTGATTATCAGGTTAAGGTAAGGATTTGTTAACCTCCAGCTCCAACGCCTTGGTATGAACCATAGAAGAATATTCCTAAAACGAAGATAACTGCGATTCCACCTGCTGTAGCAACAAGCCATAGAGGAAGAGTTCCTTCAGTCCATCTTCTTTCCCATGCAACTGCTGGTCTACCGTCAGGAAGTCTATCTGGAATTCTTCCATCAGGTCCTTTTAATTTACTCATGATTTTAATTTAATTGAAAAAGTAACTGGAAAATAAAATTCCCAATACAAAAACTGATAGTAAGCCTAGATAAAGGCTTGTACGATTAAGTTCAACTGGAACTTTGTTAGGATTTTCGTTTACTTGCATGATAGTTGAATTTATCGGGCTACAAATTGCATAGCAGCAATAGAACCTAAAAAGAATACTGATGGAATAGCTAGAGCGTGAACTGCTAGCCAACGGACAGTAAAAATAGGATAAACGCGGACTTCCGCAGCCTGCATTGGAGCTTGAGAATTGGTCATTGTTATTTTGTTCTTAAATCTAGTTGAGATTTGGCTTCATATCTTTGTGTTACAACAGGTGCTTTAGATTCAGATGATTGGAAATAACTATCTGGACGAGGAGTTCCAAAAGCATCGTAGGCTAAGCCTGTATATACAAATAAAAAGCCTGCTATAAAGATAGCTGGTAATGTTACTGCATGAATAATCCAGTATCTAATACTGGTGATTATTTCAAAGAATGGGCGTTCACCCGTTGAACCTGCGGCCATAATCACAAATGTTTACCCTATGATCTTACAGTGTAAAATCATAAGTTCGCGAAGAAATTAACAGGTTGGTTACAGACAGTTGCTAAATCTTTCAAAAATTAATTTTTTTTTTACTATTAGTCCAAGTTATTCAAAGTTAGCTATTCCATTTAAGGATATAACCACGCTCGCCAAGTACAAATCCTTTTTGTTTGTCTAAAGCCTCCTTATCAAGAAAAATTATTTTAATGTAGTTTGTTGGCAATTCAGAAGCAATAGGATCTTTATTCCAAGATTTACCTTGATCTTTACTTACTATTAAAGTTCCATTACCCCCGCCAGCCCATATATCGCCATTTGGATCCCATCCCATGTCTAGATAATTGTATCCATTAAGAATTGGGATAATAGGCTTTGACCAATTTTCTAGATCATTAGTATCTTCATTAAATCTAATTTCTGCTCCTCTAGAAAGCATCCATAAATTTCCTTTTGGATTAAAACCAATACTTTGAACTCTTTTGCTACTGGCTCTTTGATGAGCTATCCATGCATTACTATCCTTTTCCAAAGTAGAAAAGAAATTACCTAGACTACTTACACTGACATAATCTCCATTATTAGTTCTTCTTAAATCTCTTACACCTCCAGAACCAGATGCATCTATAACTTTGGCATTCCATGATTCACCACTATCTGATGTTTCATAGATAGCACCTGCAGTGGTAGCCAACTCTGCTACACCAGCGTCGACAGTTGTTATTAGAAATGGTTGGCCTGGTAATTTGTTACCTAGAGATAAACGTGTCCAATTCTTTCCTGCATCAAGTGTATGCATAACTAATGAAGGCTGACCTATTAACCATCCCTCTTCACCTTTAAAATCAATATCTAGGAGACGAAAGTTCTCTTCACTTGGTAAATCTAAATTTCTTTTTTCCCAAGTTTCTCCTCCATCATTGGATTCCATAATAAGTCTATTAGAACCTACTAAAAATCCATTTTTATCATCTATAAAATCAACATCTAGAGCATTAGCCTGGTCCTCAAACTGAATTGTTTTCCAAGGACTGCTATCACTCATCTTTACTCCTGTAGATGAACAACTGCTCAATACAAAACAAAGAAGAACTGATAAAAGAAGATTGGGAATACTAGTAATAATTTTTTTCATTTATATATATTAATGCAAAGAGTACAAAGAAAGGAACATAGCAGCAGCAAAGGCCAGACCTCCAAAAATCAATATATTTTTTTGTCCAGGAGGTAAACTATTAAAACCAAATCCATAAACTAAATTTTCTTCAAAACCACTAGGTTTAGATTTGGGACCTATATCTTTATAAAAATTTTTACCAGCTCGACAAACAGGACAAGCGAAGGTATTCCCATCCAACTCTGAAAAAGGAGTATTTTTAGGTATATTTAATTTTTTATTTCCTTCAGACGGATCATAAATATATCCACAACTTCTACATTCGAATCTATTTTGTTCTAGATTAAGGGTAGGTTGTTCAACATTTACATCTGAGGAATTTTCAGAAAGTTTTTCTTTCTCAAAGTCTTCAACTATTTTGTTTTCCTCAGAGGCTGGTTGAATGTTTTCACTCACGGTTTATTATTATTCTTTAAGAACTTTAAAAGATTTTGCTTAATTAAGCGACTTTTATTCAAAATTAATTTTTAAGATGTTTTTATTAACTGGCTATGAATACTTTTTAGGTTTCCTTCTAATTGCAGCAGCTGTACCATAAAGGAGGGGCCATAGACTACTTAACCTAGCCCAATTATGAAGATCGTCTAAACTTGTCAATATAATGTTTTCGCTTAAATCTGTAGTAACTTGTGGTGCACCAAGAGGATTGCAAGTTCCTTCTCGGATTTCTCTTATTGCTTTTGGGGATAATTGCGGATTCAATTTTTTAACTCCATTCTAAAGCACCTTTTCTCCATGCGTATGCCAGGGCAATAACAAGTATTGCAATGAAGATTAAAGCTTCAATAAAAGCTAATAAGCCTAATCTATTGAAGGCAACAGCCCAAGGATAAAGGAATACTGTCTCAACATCAAAT
>CACAQQ010000012.1 GCA_902534675.1 uncultured Prochlorococcus sp. | reverse complement strand
TAGATGATTAATTTGACACATAAAAATTTAATTCAATATCTCTTTAAAAAAATTTTTAGATCTGATCATGCAATCATATAAAAATATTAGTTATATTAGGCGAAGAATATAAGAAACGATTTCAAACTTAACCAATAAAAATAAAAAAAAAGTTACTAATTCTTCAAAGACTTTAAATTGGCAAAAGGAGATAAAAAATTACGTAGATCCGCCAAGTTTTTGGAATCCTACTTTAGGACTTTTCTTTGGAGGTTATTTTCTCGCTTTCCTCAGCATATGGCAATGGTACAGAGGTGTGTGGCCTCTCCCATTACTTGTAGCCACTGCTTTTCTAGCTTTGCATATTGAAGGCACTGTCATTCATGATGCATGCCATAAAGCTGCCCATCCAGTTCCATGGATAAATCAAGCAATGGGCCATGGCTCAGCAATTCTTTTAGGATTCAGTTTTCCAGTTTTTACAAGAGTACACTTACAACATCATATTCACGTTAATCATCCAAAAAATGATCCAGATCATATTGTCAGTACTTTCGGTCCAATTTGGCTAATTGCTCCGAGATTTTTCTATCATGAAGTTTTTTTCTTTCAAAGAAAACTTTGGCGAAAATATGAATTACTTCAATGGGGAATTGAAAGATCTATTTTTATAACAATAATCTTGGCAGGGATAAAATTTGATTTCATGAATCTTATCTATAATTTATGGTTCGGACCAGCATTAATGGTGGGAGTTACTTTAGGAATATTTTTTGATTATTTACCGCATAGACCTTTTCGATCAAGAAACAAATGGATAAATTCACGAGTTTATCCAAGCAAATTTATGAATTTATTAATAATGGGTCAAAATTACCATCTTATTCATCATCTATGGCCCTCTATTCCTTGGTTTGAATACAAAGTAGCTTATGAAAAAACTAAGCCATTATTGGATATGAAAGGATCGCCTCAAAGAGTTGGTATATTTGAAAGTAAGCAGGACATTTTTAACTTTATCTATGATTTATTAATAGGTGTGAGGAGTCATAGTAAAAAGAGGGGCAAAATAAGAAAAATTATAAATTTATATCCTGGCTACAAAATAAAAAAAATTTTATTAAAGATGGTAAATAAAACTTTTATAGGCGGAACTTAGCTCATTCATTGATAATTTTTGGTACTTTAAAATATTTATCTTCTTTAGATGGGCCTAATTCTAAAAGCTCTTCTATGCAATCTGAATTTTTCTTTTCGTCTTTTCTAAAAATATTAGTAACTTCTATGGCTCTTGTAGTACAAGGGATATCATCTGTATCTATTGATTCGAGTTGTTTTATATATTCCAATATTTTTTCTAATTGTTCAGCATGATTACTAACTGCATTATCGTTAAGTTCCAATCTTGCTAGATGGGCAACTTTTTTTACCTCTTCTTTAGTTATTTTCATACATTTAATGTTTTTATTTAATAAATATAGTTTATTGAGAACTTATTTTACTCAGATATCCTTTGAATTTCAAATAATTTTAAAAACCTAAATCACATCTTTTTGAAATTCAATTTCAATATATAGCTTCGATTATCATTCTCAGCTAAAAATAATATTAGAGAAATTTTGAAAAATAAAAAAACACTTATTCCCAAAAAATTTTTTTTGTCGGCACTCTAAACTTGTTGCCCCAGATTTAATAGGCTGTTACCTCATTAAAAAAAATGATGAGAAAGATCAAATTAAGGGGGTTATTGTTGAAACTGAAGCTTACTCACAGGAAGAAGAGGCCTGTCATGGCTACCACAAAATAACAAAAACAAATAAATCATTATTTGGCAAACCTGGGACATTTTATGTTTACAAATCTTACGGCATTCATCATTGTTTAAACATAGTTACTGATAAAGAAAATTTTGCGAGTGGTGTATTAATCAGGGCAGTTTTTATATCTAAAAAGAACGAAAAATTAGCTTCAGGACCTGGCTTAGTTACTAAAACATTTGGGGTAGACATATCATTTAACTCCCTTGAAGTTATTGATAACAAATCATTATGGATTTCTCAAAGAGATTCAACACTTGAAGAAAAAGATCTGGTTCAAACAACAAGGATTGGCATTTCAAAGGCAAAAAATATAAAATGGCGTTGGTATCTCAAAAATAGTAGAAGTGTAAGTAAAAGATTAAAAGGTGACAAAACACCTAAATCTAAATAATCATTTCACTTTTAAGCGTAATGCAAATTTGGCCTCATAAACATATCCACACTCTCGCTAATTTTTCAATTCAAGATTATGAGTCAGTATTTGAATTAGCAAATAGATTTGATGCACTAAATAATGCAGGAACGAAAAAGATACCTGCCTTACAAGGTACTTTGGTAACGTCTTTGTTTTTTGAAGCTAGTACCAGAACAAAAAATAGCTTTGAACTTGCAGCAAAAAGACTATCTGCAGATGTACAAACGTTTGCTCCATCCTCTAGTTCTCTTACAAAAGGGGAAACAATAATCGATACAGCCATAACTTATTCTGCTATGGGGGCAGATACGTTAGTTATAAGACATTCATCAAGTTACATAACCTTTGAGATCGCTAAAAAACTTGATGCAATTAATTCCAAAACTTCGGTGCTTAATGCAGGAGATGGATTACATAGTCACCCTAGCCAAGGATTACTTGACATCTATACATTAATAAAATACTTTTCCAAAAAATCAATAAGTCCAGAAGTTTTAAATTCTAAAAAAATTTTAATAATTGGAGACGTTAATCATTCAAGAGTTGCAAGATCCAATCTTTGGGCTTTGAGTGCATTTGGGGCAGACATAATATTATGTGGTCCTAAGACATTAATACCTGATGAATTTATCAATTTTTTAAAAACTCCTGCACCAAATCAAACAGAAGATCCTGTTAAATCAAGAGGCTCCATAACAATTTCAAGATCATTGGAAGAATCAGTAAAAATTGCAGATGCAATTATTGTCTTAAGAATCCAGAAAGAGAGAATGATGGAGAATTTGCTAAGCAGTATTGATTCATATAGTTTGGATTATGGCTTAACCGCAGAGAAATTATCAATGAATAGTAAAGAAATTCCAATTCTTCATCCTGGACCTATTAATAGGGGTATTGAAATAAGTAGTAAAATAGTAGATGAATATCCTAATTGCTTAATCAATAATCAAGTTGCAAATGGTATTCCGATAAGAATGGCTTTACTTTATCTTTTACAGAAATCCAACAAATAAATTTATAACAACTTAAGACTCTCAGTAAAGAAGCCATAAAATAATCCTAATCTTAGAGAATCTAATAAAAGTACTAAAAATCTCTTTTTCCTTTCAAATCGATAATTTCTTCTAAGAACTATTAAGATTTCAATAAAAACTACTGACAAGAAAGCAGATACAGGATCCATTAGTTCCACAACAGCGCTCACCATACCAAGAGAACTTCCTAAGAAATACCCGATTAAAAGGATAATTAATGATATTGAATATCTGCGCCATGGATTATCAGCCCATAAACTTAATGTCTTAAAATTTTCTACAACATTTAGTTGAAAATTCGTCTTTTGAGGCCTGAAAACCATACTGATCTCAACTAAGCCACTTCAGAGTTTGATTGAATTTTAGTATTTCCCTCTACTAATTCAAGTAAAGCCTCAAATTGAGCCATTATTCCTCTTATTTCACCTGGTTCAGGGAAAAGGTCATCTTCTTTTATGCCTAAATGCATTTCTCTAAGTTCTTGCCTTAAATAGCGAATGTGACTAATGACTTGCTCTCTCTTGGTTTGCGACATGATTTTGAGGTTGGTCAGCAATATTTTAAGAAAGAATATTTTTGATAAGGAGAATTTGCATATTTATGACTTAGAATGAAGATATATATATATTTCATTCTAAATTTTAAAAATAAGATTTTCTTGGAATTTTCAATTCCTTGAAGATATGTAATTAATACTTATATCAATTCTAAATAATTACATTAGGCTTTATTATTTACTATATATTGGCTTTACTCAATATGAAATTCATTTCTGAAAATAAAATAAATGAAGAACTAGTAAATTCTTTTGATGAAGAAATGACCCTTGAGCTCGCTAAAAGGCTAGAGGAAGATAACTATAATTCACCATTTGATGGTTTAAAAGATTGGCACTTACTTAGGGCTCTTGCAATCAATAGACCTGAATTAACAACCAATTATATCCATCTCCTCGATCAGGAACCTTTCGATGAAAACTAAAAGTAATCACTCAAAAATCAAGGTTCTTTTATTAATAACGGGTAGTATTGCAGCTGTAAGAATTCCATTATTAGTTAGCCAACTAGCGAAAGAAAATTATGATATACGATGCGTTTTATCTCAAAGTGCAGAAAAATTAATAAAACCGCTTTCTCTTTCTATCTTAAGTAGAAACCCTTGCATTTTAGAAAATGATCAATGGTCTAATAGTCAATCAACACCTCTTCACATTGAACTAAGCAATTGGGCTGATATTTTAATCATTGCGCCTTTGACAGCGACAACATTAGCAAAATGGGTAACTGGAAATGCAGAGGGATTGATCCCAAGCATCTTAATAGCAAATATAAAGCCAATTATTGTTGCACCAGCAATGAATACACAAATGTGGCTAAATAAAGCTGTCCAAAAAAATTATGAGAATTTACAGAATTACGAAAATGTTTTGTCTTTGCAACCAAGTGAAGGCCTCTTAGCGTGTGATGCTATTGGCATCGGAAAGATACCTCCAAATGATCTAATTCAATTAGCTCTTGAATTTATAGCTTCACACAAAAAAAATGAATATCGAAAAGATTTACTTAATAAAGAAATTTTAATAACTGGAGGTTGCACCTCAGAGAAAATTGACGCGGCAAGACATATTACTAACAAAAGTTCTGGAGCTATGGGCCTACTTCTTTCTCAAGTAGCTAGGTTCAGAGGAGCACAAGTAAAATATGTCCATGGGCCTCTGAAAATCAATAAGAATCTTACTGATGGAATAAAAAGATATGAAATTGAAACTAGTGTTGATTTAATTAGAGCTCTTAATAATGAAATATCAAATTGCGATTATTTTTTCATGAATGCAGCAGTATCTGATTTCAAGATAAACTCTGATACTTCGGCTAAAATTCCCAAAAATAAAATTAATGCTCATTTGAATAAAAACTTTGAACTAGTCCCAGATATTTTAAAAACAATTAGTAAATCAAAAAAAGATAACCAAGTTTTTGTAGGCTTTTGTGCTTTTACAGGATCTATCGAAGAAGCACGAATAAAAATTAAAGAAAAGATTATCCAAAAGGGTTGTGATTATCTATTCGCAAATCCAATTGATCTTGAAGGCCAAGGATTTGGCTTTTTGGCACAAAATGAAGGGTGGCTGTTCGACTCGAATAATATGGAACACTACATTAACAAAACATCAAAAATTGATTTAGCAAATAAATTAATAACCCAAATTATTTCATTAAAAAAATAAAAAAAAATTTTTAATTTGTATTTTTTTGTAATCTTAATCATTAAAAATAATGTGATAGCTTACAATAATTCCAGTTTTTTAAAATCTAAAAAGCTACGGGTTGTTTCGAGGATTTAAAAGTCCTATCTTTTATGGTCCTTTCCCTTGTAATATCCGTACTGAACTTATTAGATGACCTTTAATCTATCGTCACAGAACTTTACTGCAACTTTAATTATGAGAATTCGTTCTTTCTTAGCTTTTGTTATTTCAATTTGTATAACTTTTGCTTTCGTACCTGTTAAAACATTTGCTTTTTCTGAAAGAGGAAATGCACAATTCACAGATGTTGTTAATACAGGAAAAGCTAATGATTGCCCTACATTAGACTCATCTCTTGTCGGATCAATATCTCTAGGAAATGGAGATAGCCTTAAAGGAATATGCATGCATCCAACAGAAGTTTATGTAAAAGTGCCAGGGACAAAACGAAAAGCTGCAGAATTTGTTTCTACAAAAATTATTAGTCCTAGAAATAACACCACAGTGACAGAAGTTTATGGAGAAATAGATTCAGGAACTTTCACCGAAAAAGGTGGTATTGATTTTCAACTTATTACTGTATTAACTCCTGGAGGTTTAGAGGTGCCATTTGCATTCTCAGCAAAAGATCTTACAGCTGATTTACCTTCATCTATTGAGCCAGGCACTGAGGTTAGTGGTTCAACATTTACACCTAACTACAGAACTGGTGATTTTCTAGATCCTAAGGCAAGAGCTAAAAATACTGGTGTTGAATACGCTCAAGGTTTAGTTGCATTGGGAGGAGATGACGAAGAACTTGCAAAAGAAAATATTAAAGTTGATGTAAACGGTACTGGCGTTATTACTCTTTCAATCAATAATGTAGATTCTGACACAGATGAATTTGCTGGTACTTTTGTAGCTATCCAACCTTCAGATACAGATATGGGTTCAAAGGATCCACTTGATGTAAAAATAATTGGGGAGCTTTACGGAAGAAAAGCATAAATCCTACTTAAGAAAAAAAGGGGGTTAAACCCCTTTTTTTTTTTCAAAATTTTTTCTTTATTAATTTAAAAAATGGAATTACAACAAAAAACTAAAACAGATACTACTGGACTAATACCGCCCTATGGAGGGGAACTAAAAAATTTAATTATCGAAGATAAAAACCTTAAAAATGATCTTATCTCCAAAGTTACTTTTGAGTTTGAATGTAGCGAGAGAAATGCATGCGATGTAGAACTTTTGATGGTTGGAGCTTTTTCTCCATTGGAAGGTTTTATGGATGAAAATAACTACAATTCGGTAATCAAAAATAATAGAGATACAAACGGTTTGCTTTTTGGCTTGCCTATTGTATTTGATTCAAATAATGAAAAAGTAAAAGCTGGAGAGACAATATTGCTTACTTATAAGAAACAAAAAATAGCAGTTTTAGAAGTTAGCTCTAAATGGGAGCCTGATAAATCCTTAGAAGCTGAACTTTGTTATGGTACTAATTCTTTAGATCATCCTGCTGTTAAGATGATTTTTAACGAGAGAGGGAGATTTTATATAGGAGGAAGAGTTTATGGTTTCGAACTGCCAATTAGAGAATTCCCCTGCAAAACCCCAGAAGAAGTTAGATCTACACTGCCATCAAATCATGATGTAGTTGCATTTCAATGCAGAAATCCAATTCATCGAGCACATTATGAATTATTTACTAATGCCTTACTCTCTGATAATGTCTCCTCTAACTCAGTTGTTTTAGTTCATCCAACTTGTGGGCCAACTCAACAAGATGACATCCCTGGAAAAGTTAGATATTTGACTTATAAAGAATTAGAAGAGGAAATATCTGATGAAAGAATAAAATGGGCTTTTTTACCTTATTCAATGCATATGGCAGGGCCAAGAGAAGCTCTTCAACATATGATAATCAGAAGAAATTATGGCTGCACCCATTTTATTATTGGTAGAGATATGGCTGGTTGTAAGTCATCATCAACTGGTGAAGATTTTTATGGCCCATATGACGCCCAGAACTTTGCGAATAAATGTGCAGATGAGTTAATGATGCAAACTGTTCCTTCAAAAAATTTAGTATACACGAAGGAAAAAGGATATATTACAGCTGAAGAAGCTAAAGAATTTAATTATAAAATTATGAAACTTAGTGGTACTGAATTTAGAAAAAAGTTGAGGAACGGCGAACCAATTCCTGAATGGTTTGCATTCAAAAGTGTAGTAGATGTTCTAAGAAGCTCTTAATATTGTTTTATTATTAGTATTATAGATTTATTAAAGATTTTTTATCGTGAACAAACGTTGGAGAAACGTAGGACTTTATGTCCTAGCTGTGATTACTGTAATTTTCATTGGTACTTCAGTTTTTGATAAACCTAGTACTGAAAGTTCTACAAAGACCTTGAGATATAGCGATTTTATAGAGGCAGTCCAAGATAAAGAAATCAGTAGAGTCCTAATATCTCCAGATAATGCCACAGCTCAAGTTGTTGAAAATGATGGGAGCAGATCTGAGGTCAATTTAGCGCCTGACAAAGATTTATTAAAAATACTAACTGAGAATAATGTAGATATAGCTGTAACTCCTACAAAATTAGCCAATCCATGGCAACAGGCTATAAGTAGCTTGATTTTCCCAGTACTTTTGATTGGAGGTCTATTTTTTCTTTTCAGAAGATCCCAAAGCGGGAATGCTGGAGGTGGTAACCCTGCCATGAGTTTTGGCAAAAGCAAAGCCAGACTACAAATGGAACCATCTACACAAGTAACCTTTTCAGATGTTGCTGGTGTTGAAGGTGCAAAATTAGAACTTACAGAAGTTGTAGATTTTCTTAAAAGCCCAGATAGATACACTGCAGTCGGGGCAAAAATTCCAAAAGGAGTTCTTCTTGTTGGCCCTCCTGGTACGGGAAAAACGTTACTAGCAAAAGCAGTAGCTGGAGAAGCAGGTGTACCTTTTTTCTCAATTTCTGGTTCAGAATTTGTAGAGATGTTTGTGGGTGTTGGAGCTAGCAGAGTTAGAGATCTTTTTGAACAAGCTAAAAAGAATGCCCCTTGTATTGTGTTCATTGACGAAATAGATGCAGTTGGGAGACAAAGAGGTGCTGGTATGGGCGGAGGAAATGATGAAAGAGAACAAACATTAAATCAGCTCCTAACAGAAATGGATGGTTTCGAAGGTAACTCAGGAATAATAATAGTTGCTGCCACCAACAGACCCGATGTTTTAGATTCAGCTTTAATGCGCCCTGGAAGATTTGATAGACAAGTAACAGTAGATAGACCAGATTACGCTGGAAGATTACAAATATTAAATGTTCATGCGAAAGATAAAACTCTTTCAAAAGACGTTGATTTAGATAAAGTTGCTAGAAGAACACCCGGATTTACAGGTGCAGATTTAGCTAATCTTTTAAATGAAGCAGCAATACTAGCAGCTAGAAAAGATCTAGATAAAGTAAGCAATGACGAGGTTAGTGATGCCATAGAAAGAGTTATGGCTGGTCCAGAAAAGAAAGATAGAGTTATCAGTGATAAGAAAAAAGAATTAGTTGCTTATCACGAAGCGGGTCATGCACTCGTTGGAGCATTAATGCCTGATTATGATCCTGTAGCAAAGGTTTCAATAATTCCTAGAGGTCAAGCTGGAGGTTTAACCTTCTTTACTCCAAGTGAAGAAAGAATGGAATCTGGTCTGTACTCACGTTCTTACCTTCAAAATCAAATGGCTGTAGCTCTTGGTGGAAGAGTTGCCGAAGAAATAGTCTATGGAGAAGAAGAAGTCACAACTGGAGCTTCAAATGATTTACAACAAGTTGCCAATGTAGCAAGACAAATGATCACTAAGTTTGGCATGAGTGACATAATAGGTCCAGTAGCATTAGGTCAATCTCAAGGTGGAATGTTTCTCGGAAGAGATATGAGTTCTACAAGAGACTTCTCTGAAGACACAGCCGCAACAATCGATGTAGAAGTTTCAGAACTTGTAGATGTTGCCTATAAGAGAGCTACAAAAGTTCTATCCGATAATAGAACTGTTCTGGACGAAATGGCTCAAATGCTAATTGAGAGAGAAACTATAGATACTGAAGATATCCAAGATTTACTTAATCGCTCAGAAGTAAAAGTTGCAAACTATATTTAAGTTCGAAAACCTAAATTTCCATGAATAATAAAGAAGATTCTTTTTCTGATTTGCTGCTAAAAGAATCTTTTTTTTTACTCTTAAAACCTGAAGATAATATTTACTCAAATATTTTTATAAGAAATTCATTTTTTGAAGAATTAGAAAGCTTAGTAAAATTAGGATTAAAAAATATTGAAATAAGTTGGTCACAAAACGAAAAGTGGTTAGATTTTGTATCCGAAATCAAACTCAATTTTCCAAAAATTAATTTAGGATCTGCCTCCATAGTAAATAAGCAATCAATAGAAGATTCATTAAAAATTGGATTAAATTTTTCTATGATGAAATTTTGGGATAAAGATCTTTTCAATTATTCTAAGTCAAAAAATTATTTATTAATTCCAGGAATTAAAAATTTAAAAGATCTTGAGGAAGCGATAAATTTAAATTGCAATATTATCAAAATTTATCCAATAAAAAGTAAAGCTAGTTCCATAGATATACTTAACTTTGAAAGTATTGATTTCATTGCTGCTGGAGGCCTATCAATCAATGATGTAAAAACTTATAAATCTCTAGGATATAAAGCAATTGTGATTGGAGATAAAGGTATTATTAAAAAGAAATTTGATCCAAAAATATATGAATGGCTCAAAAATAATTAAAACAAAGATGAATATAATTTATTTAACAAAACTACTAATTATCGATTAAGCCACATTGAGCTTGATTCAGTAGTAAGTGATCAGCAAGTACTAAAGCCACCATAGCATCAACCATAGGAACTGCTCTCGGGAGAACGCAGGGATCATGTCTCCCTTTTGCTTTCATCAAAACTTCTTTCCCTTCAGCATTTACTGTTTTCTGTTCTTTCCCAATAGTTGCTGTAGGTTTAAAAGCTATCTTCATCTCAATATTTTCGCCATTACTTATTCCTCCCTGTATACCGCCTGAATTATTAGATATCGTTCTTAACTTCCTTATATCATCAGATTTAATGAAGGCATCATTATGTTCGCTTCCTTTTAAATAAGTTCCAGAGAAACCTGAACCTATTTCAAAGCCTTTCGTGGCAGGCAAAGACATCAAAGCCTTCGCTAAATCAGCTTCCAATTTATCAAAAACAGGCATTCCAAGACCAGAAGGGACATTTCTTACTAGACATTCAATCACACCGCCACAAGAGTCTCCTTGACGCTTTAATTGCTTAATTCTCTCTATCATTTCTGCTGATACCTGTTCATCAGGACATCTAACAATATTAGAATCTATTTTGTTGAGAGAAATCTTTTCTTTATTTATATCAGAATCAATATCATGTATACGCTTTACCCAAGATAATATTTCAGTATTACAGAAGTTTTTTAATAATTGTTTTGCTACAGCACCAGCAGCTACTCTCCCAATTGTTTCTCTTGCAGAGGCTCTTCCACCACCAGAACTTGCCTGAATTCCATATTTTAGATGATATGTACCATCTGCATGAGAAGGTCTAAATACTTGCTCCAAATTATCATAATCTCCTGGTCTTTGATCCTTGTTTCTTACCAACATTGCTATTGGAGTTCCAAGTGTTAATCCTTCCTTTATCCCACTTAATATTTCAATTTTATCTTCTTCATTTCTGGGTGTTGTAATGTCACTTTGGCCAGGTCTGCGCCTATCTAATTCATTTTGTATCAAATTTATATCTACTTTTAACTTAGGGGGACATCCATCAAGGATAACTCCTACTGCACCACCATGTGATTCTCCAAAAGTACTAACACGAAAAATTTTTCCAAAACTACTACTCATAGAAATATCAAATGTTTTATCTATATATAAACATTATATGAAACCAATTGAAAATTAAACCAAAAAAAAAGCCCCCGAAAAGGGGGCTTGTAAATTTAAGAACTTTAAGCTTAACCGATAGCTGGAGCTGAAAGAGCTACTGTTGTAGACTCAGCTGCTGCTAGATCAAGTGGGAAGTTGTGAGCGTTACGCTCGTGCATTACTTCCATACCTAGGTTTGCTCTGTTAAGAACGTCACCCCATGTAGGAACAATCTTACCGTTTGCATCAACAACTGACTGGTTGAAGTTGAAACCGTTAAGGTTGAATGCCATTGTGCAGATACCCATTGAAGTTAACCATACACAAACAACTGGGAATACAGCTAGGAAGAAGTGAAGACTTCTGCTGTTGTTGAAACTTGCATATTGGAAGATCAAACGACCGAAGTAGCCATGAGCTGCAACGATGTTATATGTTTCTTCTTCTTGTCCGAACTTGTAACCATAGTTCTGAGATTCTGTCTCAGTTGTTTCTCTGATTAGAGATGAAGTAACAAGTGAACCGTGCATAGCTGAGAATAAAGATCCTCCGAACATACCAGCAACACCAGCCATATGGAATGGGTGCATAAGAATGTTGTGCTCTGCCTGGAAAACAAACATGAAGTTAAATGTTCCAGAGATACCTAGAGGCATTCCGTCAGAGAATGAACCTTGACCGAATGGGTATACAAGGAATACTGCGAAAGCTGCAGAAACTGGTGCAGAGTATGCAACACAGATCCATGGACGCATACCTAAACGGTATGAAAGCTCCCACTGTCTTCCCATGTATGCTGAGATACCAATTAGGAAGTGGAAAATTACAAGCTGGTAAGGACCACCGTTGTATAACCACTCATCTACAGTAGCTGCTTCCCAAATTGGGTAGAAGTGTAGACCAATAGCGTTAGATGAAGGAACAACTGCACCTGAGATGATGTTGTTTCCATATAGGAATGAACCAGCAACTGGCTCTCTAATTCCGTCGATGTCTACTGGTGGTGCTGCGATGAATGCAACGATGAAGCAAGCCGCTGCTGTAAGTAGGCATGGGATCATTAAGACGCCGAACCAACCAACATAAATTCTGTTGTTAGTTGATGTTACCCACTCACAAAACTGTGGCCAACCTTTTAACAGCGAAGAACGCTGCTGCTGAATAGTTGTCATGAGTTCGTAAAGTATGTCTCTAAAGCGAGACGTGTAAATAAAAACGGAAAATAAATCCGCTTCGAAGATTTTAGACCAAAATCGCTAAAAATGTGTAAATATTTTTCTTTAAGTAAACTTATTTTTTGGAAAATAAAAGAAAAGAACTTCCATGTCTTAAGATTTTCTTTGTTATTGAGGATTCAACTTGGTAATAATCGAATGGCTTTTTCATGGAAAAAGATCTAGGGAGGTAGTTTCCTTAAGAGAGGCTAAGCATAGAAGACTGCAATTAGAGGCTTTTGGAGCCGTTATTTATTGGAGCGAAAGAATTTAGGATTTTAAAGATTAAAAATTGGAAAAAAAAATAAAAGTATTGAATATTAAATAAACTTATCTATTAGATAAAAAATCCTTATTAGTTTTTACCGATTTATTGTTCCAGTTTCTTAATTTAAAGACTTTCAAACTCTTGAACCCATTGTTTTGTGGAACAAATCACTTCTTTTTTTGTGTAGCTCATAGCAATTTTTTTTTCCTTATAAGCGACTTCTCCAATAAAAACAGGCCAAATCATTTGGTTTCCATTATATTTGCGAATTATTCCTTGGCTATCCAGAAATAATGGATCTCCTTTTTTAATCATTTTCCAATCTTGGTTTATTCTCTCAGGATGAATTAGGCCATCAATATCTCCTTTTTCATCTCTTGGATAATCTATACTCGCTTGATGAACATGAACAACTAATTCCTTTGGAAGTTCTATAAGGTTGTTTTTTAATTTATCTATCTCTTCCCTAAGGAAGCTAATTATTAGAGAGAATCTATCTATGATTTTTGGATCATAAAAATTTTGTGCTACCGGTCCGATTTCAATAACTAGACCACATGGCCAAGCTTCTACAAGAAAGCCTGTTTGAGCTTTATCTTTTTCATGTAAATAAATAGGCAATCCAAATTTATTCTGCAGTAATGAAGCTAAACAAAAATCTTTGAATCTCCTCCCATACAAAACAATACATGTTCCCATATTTGCAGTAGTAGTATGCAAATCGATTGCAATTTGACAGGGTTTAGATCCGTCAATTCCAAATTGATCTACTAAAAAATTGGCTCTATTTGTTTCATAAAAGCTATTCTTATGTTGATCAAAACTCTCACTTTCTTTAAAAGATCTATTTAAATCTACATCTATATATCTGCACCCTTTTTCATAGGCAACAGGATTTCCTATGATGTACTCATACTCAATACCATGATTTAAACTATTTTCCTCTCTATTAAATTGTTTAACCGCCCAAACAGGATTAATTTCATTCCCATGTGTGCCTGAAACGATAAGTATTCTTTGAACAGTCATTTTTTCCTTAAAATTGAATTTTATGCAAAATAAATACCTTATTAAGGCCTCCAAAAAATTCTGGTTTTGGTTTTGGACTCAACTAATGAATGGCTTCGCACCATCAGATTTACATGGTAATTATAAAAGGCCTAAAGGTATAACAATTGATAGTGAATACGATATTAATAATGAGAATGGACAAATTTACTTATTGGTAGGCAATTCTTGTCCATGGTGTCAAAGAACTTTACTCGTCCACGAAATAAAGCATTTATCAAAAAAAGTTAAAGTTATTTTTTTAAAAGCAGATGTTGAACATGGCGAATGGATTTTCAATACCAATATTAAGGGATTTATGAGACTTGCTGACCTCTACAAAAAAGCTAATAAAAAGATAATTTTTAGAGCGACATTACCTCTTTTAATTAGTTTTGTAAAAGATGAAGTAAATATTTTGTCTAATGAAAGTTCCCAAATAATTAGACTACTTAATTCAATAAAAAGTGAATCGAAATATCAAACATTGAGTATTAAAGATTGTAATCAAAAATTTTTAGATTTAATTAACAATAGTATTAATGATGGAGTATATAAATGTGGTTTTGCCAGAAACCAGTCAGCGTACGAAAAAGCAAGTCAAAATCTTTTTGCAGCCATAAATGAAGTTGAAAATTTACTAAAGCAAAATAAAGGTGACTGGATATTTGGGAAAGAGTTAACCTATGCAGATATTTACCTCTTCCCAACGCTTATAAGATGGGAATTGATATATAGCAAACTTTTTAAATGTACTGAACAAGAACTATCAAATTTCGAAAAAATTATTGAATGGAGATTAAATTTTTTTAAATTATCTAATGTTAGTAAGACTTGTTATGGGGATGAATGGAAAAAAGATTATTACAAAGCTTTATTCCCTTTAAACCCAAATCAAGTAATCCCAGTATTACCATCTCTAAAGGAAATAATGAATTTAGAGTCGTAAAAAATACATAACATAATTTCCAAAAAAAAAAGATGTTGTAATGAACACTTATTTAGTTCATAGATAATGCAATTTCATTAGAAATTAACTATGTTATGTATGTCTACTAAAGTACGAAAAGCTTAAAATGAAATCCATTGACGAACACATTCAAAAAGATCAATCGGAAATCGAATCTGCTAAAGCAGAGGGCAATCTTCCAAAGGTCAGACATTTAACTGAAGAGCTAAAAGAACTTGAAGAATATAAGGATCATCATCCAGAGGATAAACATGACCCTAATGCTTTGGAACTATTCTGCGATGCCAATCCAGACGAACCAGAATGTCTAGTTTACGATGATTAAGTTTTCTTTTTTATAGATAACAAATAAAAAAAGGGCTCTAAAAGCCCTTTTTTTATTTGTTAATTGTTCTTTTAGTAATCTCTATTAAAGTCGGATGGACTTCCTGTCAGCGAACATACAACCGACTCCTCATTTTTCATTTCCTTGACTTCTACAATTGGTCTTCCCATTTTCTTCAGAACCTCAATATCTTGAATGGTTTGACATCTAGCTATTATTTTTCCTTGTTGATCAAAGCAACTATAAAAATTCATTTTGTGTTTAAAGAAGTATCTTATTTATGGCTAATTATGATTATTAAATCAAGTGTATGTTTTTACAAAAAAATTTTTTATTTAAGTTAGATCCTTTTCCATACTTCAGAAAGCAGTGAAGATAAACCTTTTTTTAAAGATGAAGAAATAACTAAAACTTTCTTTTTTGATAAATCTTCTAACTTTTTTGTAATTATTTTCAAATAATCATCATCTACCAGCTCCATTTTATTCAATACTATTATCCTGTCTTTATCAAGAAGACCTTTCCCATATTTTTTTAATTCCTGCTCGATTATCTCAAAATCATGTAAAGGATTTTCTGCAACTGAATCAATTAGATGTACAAGTATCTTCGTTCTTTGGATATGCCTTAAAAAATCATGCCCTAAACCTACTCCATCAGCTGCCCCTGATATTAATCCAGGAATATCCGCAAAAAGGCAACCATTTCCATCAATTTTTCTTACTACACCTAAGTTAGGTATTAAAGTTGTGAAAGGGTAGTTTGCAATTTTTGGACGGGCAGATGATAAAACGGAAATTAAAGTACTTTTCCCAGCATTTGGGAGGCCTATAATCCCAACTTCTGCAAGAAGTTTTAGTTCTAATTGAACCTCCCATATCTCACCATCTTTACCTTCAGTGAATGATTCTGGGGCTCTATTTTGATTACTTAAATAGTAAGCATTACCATGACCACCTCTTCCTCCAATAGCAATAGTTAATCGCTGTTTGTCTTTAACTAAATCTCCTAAAATAATGCCGGTTTTAATATCCCTTATTTCTGTACCGCAGGGAACTTTAAGGATTGTATCCTCACCTGAAGCACCTGATCTCTTATTGGGACCTCCTTTGTATCCATCTTCAGCAATTATTTCACGTTTGAATTTAAAATCTAATAATGTTTGAAGATTATTATCAGCCATCAAAATTATTGAACCCCCTCTGCCACCATTTCCTCCCGACGGTCCTCCAGCAGGAACGAATTTTTCTCTTCTAAATGAAACTATTCCATTTCCACCTTTTCCAGCTTTAAGAATAATGTTTGCTTGATCAATAAATTGCACTTAATACACTTATAAAATTGTTTTCTTGGTATTTTAAATTTTATTTTATCCACGCAATACTGCAACCAGGTCCACCTTCGTTGTTGGCAGCATCTTCAATCTTATCAACATAATTCAAACCTGATAACCAATTTCTCAGTCCTTTTTTTAATTTACCTGTTCCAATTCCATGAACAATCCATAACGGTCCATGAAATTTTCTAATTTTCTCCTCAATAATTATTACGGCTTCGTGAACTCTTAGCCCTCTTACGTCAATTGTATTTTTACTCGTTCTAATTGTAGAAAAAGAAAAATCTTCTCTTGTAGACTTAATCTCAATTTTTGACCTTTTGAAATTAGGCTTTTCTCCATTAATACCTTCAAAGTCATTAACAGATAATGTGCTTCTAAATGAACCACATTTAATTTCATAAAAACCACCTTTTTTATCTAAATTTACAATTTGTCCCGTACTATTTAGACTTTTAATCTTTACAAAATCGCCTACCTGAGGGTTCCATGAAATTGACTTTTCAGATTTTTTTTGGGTGAAATGTTCCGTCTCAATTTCCCTTAATCTTTTTCCAATAATTCTCGTATCCTCTCCATTAACATTTTTATCTCTTAATTTTTTAATCAAATCTATCACCTCTTTTTTAGCGGATACGATATGTTTTGATAATTTAGACCTTTCAATTTCCTGGATTTTTTCAGCATTTATTTTTTGATATTCATAATTTCTCTTCAGTTCATCATGTAATATTTCAGTCCTTGCAATCAATTCGGCAGCAGCTTCTGCAGAATTTTGTTGTTTAATCCTCTCTTCCTCAAGTCCTTTAATAATACTGTTAATATTGTCAACTTCATTTGGCTTTAGATAATTTGCAGCTTCATTGAGTATGCTTTCATCGAGACCAATTCTCTTTGAAATTGATAAAGCATTACTTCTCCCAGGAATACCCCAGTTGAGTATATATTTTGGCTTTAAAGAATCTTCGTCAAAGGCAACTGATACGTTTTCAAATCTTGAGTCGTTATATTTTAAAGCCTTAATATCTCCATAATGTGTAGTTGCCAAAGTGATGTCAGATTTATTTGCAAATTCTTTTAATAAAGCTATCGCAAGAGCACTTCCTTCAAGAGGATCTGTGCCAGATCCAATTTCATCTAACAAAACAACTGATAATCCTTTCTTAGAATCAAGTGAATCTAATATCTCTTTTATGCGGGATATATGCCCACTGAAGGTAGATAAATTTTCTTCTAATGATTGATTATCTCCTATATCCACATATATATTTGGACAAAAAGGGATGATAGGATTATTAGTTGAAGGTATCAATAATCCTGCTCTAGCCATAAGTAAAGACAAGCCCAAACCTTTTAAAGCTGCTGTTTTACCTCCAGTATTTGGACCTGTAATAGCTACAACTTTAATATTTCTATTTATATAAAAATCGACAGCTACTGGTGGAGGGGCTCCTTTTTTCTTATGTTCCCAAATCAATAACGGATGAGAAAAACCAATTAAAGAAATAATAGGATTTTTCTCAAATGTAGGAGTTTTGCCTCCAATCCATTTCGAATATCTTGAACGAGTTAGGGCATTTTCTAATCTCAATAAAATGGATGCCATTTCAATAAGATTTTCTGAATTATCACTAACAACCTGGGACCATTTCTTAAGTAATTTAAATTCTTCTGCTGTGATCCTAGCCTCTAAAGAAGCAATCTTATTACCTTTAGTTACTACACTTTCAGGCTCAAAATATACTGTATTTCCTGAAGATGAAGAGTCATGAATTATGCCTTTAAATTTATCTACATAATTAACTTTCACTGCTAAGACCGGCCTTCCATATCGATCTCCAATAGTATTATCTTGCAAATAAGCTAAATTCTTTTGAATAAATTTCTCAACTAATATTTTTCTGTCAAGTTTCTTAGATAATAAGTCTTTTCTAAGAATAGATAGTTCATTACTTGCATTGTCTGAAATCCTTCCATTAGACTCGATACCTTTTTTAAAAATCGTTTCGATATTCTGATGGTCAATTAAATTTTTTGTAAATGATGAAATATAAGGCCTTTGTTCAAAATCTAATAAGATTTTTTTTAAATTTCTTGCTGCAGCAATTGTTTTCGCTATTTCTAACAATTCAGAAGATGAAATTACCCCTCCCTTGGAACAAATTTCAATATTTCTACTAATATCAAAAACACCAGAAAAACTAATTGATTTATCTAAATTATTTTCTAGCTCATTTATTTCAACAGTTTCATTCAACAGTCTTTTAGAGGCTTCGTATTCTGAAGGAATACCAAAACATAAAATTGCTCGTTTACCCATTTCCGTTGAAGCGAATGAAGATAAATGGATTTTTAATGCATCCCACTCTAATAAACTTATAGATTCTTCTTCTAAGGTGTTATCTGAATATGATTTTTTAGAATAACTTTTCTCTTCCATACAAACAAAAAGAATCAAACATTCGATTGAATCCCTTCAGGAGGAACATAAAGCATCTCGAGCCAGTTTCCTTCTGTATCCTTCATATAAAAAGATGCTGTTCCATCTCTATGTTCATGTAAAGGACCAACTTTTACACCAGAATTCTTTAAATCATTTTGAATATTTTCCACTTCTTTTTTATTTTCAAAATGAAAAGCAAAGTGTGGTCCGGCAGCTTTGTAGCTAGGGCCTAACAACGCAAGTCCATCTTTCCCTTTACCAGCTTCTAAATAAGACCAATCTTTATCGTCCCAAACTAAATTCATACCAAGCTTAATATAAAAAGATTTGGCCCTTTCGAGATTCTCTACTCTAAGTGCGATGTGACCAATCCTATTTACTTCTTGTGATAACTTCAAAACAAAGTAGTTAATTTATTATTAATCTAAGAATAAAACAAATTTTTGTTAATAATGAGTTTTTAACTATCCTGCAACCATTGAGATGCGTCGCAAGCATGATAAGTGAGTATCAGTTTTGCTCCTGCTCTTTTGAAACTAAGCAAAGTTTCTAACACAATATCTTTTTCATTAATCCAGTTTTTCATGGCAGCAGACTTTACCATGGAGTACTCGCCACTAACGTTGTATGCAGCTATAGGCTTATTTGAAAATGTACTCAGTCTATAAACAATATCCAAATATGAAATTCCTGGTTTTACCATCAAAATATCAGCTCCTTCATACTGATCCAATGCAGATTCAATTAAAGCCTCTTTTGAATTAGCAGGGTCCATTTGATATGTAGACTTATTGTCTGGAATTATTTTCTTACTATTTTCTCTAGGAGCCGAATCTAAAGCAGTTCTAAACGGCCCATAATAAGCAGATGAATATTTAGCTGTATAACTAATAATACCCACATCACTAAATCCTTCACTATCAAGAGCAGTCCTAATTGCTCCAACTCTCCCATCCATCATGTCACTAGGACCAATAAAATCTGCTCCAGATCTAGCTTGAGTTAAAGCTTGTTTTTTTAAAATTTCAATTGTTTCATCATTCAATATTTTTCCAGTTTCATCAACTATGCCATCATGTCCATCACACGAATAAGGGTCCAAGGCAACATCTGTCATTATTGCCATTTCTGGAATCTCTTTTTTTAATATTCGAATAGCTCTAGGAATTAAACCCTCTTCATTAAAACACTCTGCTCCATCTTCAGTCTTTAGGCTATCGTTTATTTTTGGAAAAAGAACAATACACCTTATTCCCAATTCCCATGCCCTAGTGACCTCCTTTATTAAGCCATTCATATCCCATCTTAAAGTTCCTGGCATTGCCGAAATTTCTTCTTTAAAATCTTTTTCATGAATAAATAATGGATATATAAAGTCCGAAGCTTTTAGATGGTTTTCTCTTACCATTTCTCTAATTGCCTCAGACCTTCTTAATCTTCTTGGACGAATAATTGAATTCATTTGAATATTATTTAAATTAAAAATATTTATTTAATACATTAATCGCTCACCTCACACTTAAATCAATCAGAAACTCCTTTTGTTCAGGAAAATTAACCAAAATTTATCTAAATAAGAGAAAAAAAGTTACAAAAATATTTTGTACAAACTTCATTTTTCACAAATTTACGTCATTAAGAGATAATATCTTCTAGTTAAGTATTTATTTTAAGGAGAGCTTCTTTGAAAATAATTAATGGATTTCATCTAAAAAATATAAGAGGCGATATTCTTGGAGGTATCACAGCAGCAGTGGTGGCTTTACCTCTCGCTCTTGCTTTTGGTAATGCTGCGTTAGGTCCTGGCGGAGCAATTTATGGACTATATGGAGCAGTAGTAGTTGGGTTTTTAGCAGCATTATTCGGCGGAACACCTGCTCAAGTTAGTGGACCTACCGGTCCTATGAGTGTAACTGTTGCAGGAGTAGTAGCAGGGTTAGCCGCAGTAGGGGTTCCAAGAGATCTTTCTGCAGGACAAATTTTACCTTTAGTTATGGCAGCGGTAGTAATTGGCGGCTTACTGCAAATATTATTCGGAATTTTAAAATTAGGTAAATACATTACTTTAGTTCCATATTCTGTTGTTTCAGGATTTATGTCTGGTATTGGAGTGATAATCATTGCGCTTCAAATTGGACCATTACTGGGAATTAGCACTCGAGGTGGAGTAGTCGAATCTTTAACTACTGTATTTTCAAATTTCCAGCCCAATGGTGCTGCTATTGGAGTAGCGATAATGACACTAGGTATAGTATTTCTTACGCCTAGAAAAATAAGTCAGTGGGTTCCTTCTCCTCTCTTGGCCCTACTGATAGTTACCCCAGTATCAATATTAATTTTTGGAGATGGAGCTATTGATAGAATTGGAGAAATCCCAAGGGGAGTTCCATCTTTAAATTTCCCAAGTTTTAATCAATATTTCCCAATTATTTTCAAAGCAGGATTAGTCCTAGCAGTACTTGGCGCTATTGACTCCTTACTGACATCTCTTGTAGCAGACAATATCTCTCAAACAAAACATAATTCTGATAGAGAACTTATTGGTCAAGGAATAGGAAATGCTGTTGCAGGTCTGTTTTCAGGTTTACCTGGAGCAGGAGCAACCATGAGAACAGTTATAAATGTTAAATCTGGAGGATCAACTCCAATTTCTGGTATGGTTCACTCGATTGTGTTGTTGATAGTTTTAGTTGGTGCAGGACCTTTAGCTGAGCAAATACCAACTGCATTGTTAGCAGGAATTCTTATAAAAGTAGGCCTAGATATTATTGATTGGGGATTCTTGAGGAGGGCTCACAAATTATCTTTAAAAACATCAGTAGTAATGTACGGCGTACTTTTAATGACTGTTTTTTGGGATTTAATTTGGGCAGTTTTAGTCGGTGTATTTATAGCAAATATGCTCACTATTGATTCAATAACCGAAACTCAACTAGAAGGTATGGATGAGGATAATCCTTTATCAGAAGATGATCAAGGAAAAAATGCTTTGCCTGCTGATGAGAAAGCACTTCTAGATAGATGTTCAGGCGAGGTAATGCTATTTAGGCTTAAAGGACCACTTAGTTTTGGAGCAGCTAAAGGCATATCTGAGAGAATGATGCTTGTAAGAAACTACAAAGTTTTGATATTAGATATCACTGATGTTCCTCGACTTGGAGTTACTGCGACTCTGGCAATAGAGGATATGATGCAAGAAGCAAAAAATAATTCCAGAAAAGCATTCGTTGCTGGTGCTAATGAAAAAGTAAAAGATAGATTAGCTAAGTTTGGAGTTGAAGGCATTATTGAAACAAGAAAAGAAGCTTTAGAAACTGCACTTAATGAAATAGCCTAGTAATTTATGGAAATAAATCCAATTCTGCAAAATGTATTAGCCCCGCCAGTTCTTTTCTTTTTGATTGGAGCAATATCAGTACTCTTTAAATCTGATTTAGAAATACCAGCTCCATTACCTAAACTCTTCTCCTTATATCTGCTACTAGCTATTGGGTTTAAAGGAGGTATAGAGATACAGAAAAGTGGTTTTACAGATCAAGTATTGCCTACTTTAAGTGCTGCAATACTGATGTCACTTCTAATCCCGCTGATTGGATTTTTAATTTTAAGATTTAAGTTTGATGTCTTTAATTCAGCCGCAATAGCAGCAGCATACGGTTCAATTAGTGCTGTTACATTTATTTCCGCAGAAAGTTTTTTGGAAAGTCAAAAAATAGCCTTTGATGGGTTTATGGTTGGCGCCTTAGCTTTAATGGAATCTCCTGCAATAATAGTTGGATTATTACTTGTGAAATTTGCAGCTCCCAAAAATAGACCAAAATCTCGAAAAATGCATCTAAGCGCAATATTACACGAATCACTTTTGAATGGATCAGTTTATTTATTGCTCTCAAGCTTAATTGTAGGATTTCTCACTGCTTCCAGTAATCCCTCAGGGATTGCAAAAATGGAACCTTTCACTGGACAATTATTCTATGGAGCAGAATGCTTCTTCTTGTTAGATATGGGAATAGTCGCTGCTCAAAGATTGCCGAGACTGAAGAGTGCGGGTTCATTCTTGATTGGCTTTGCCATTTTTATGCCTTTGTTTAACGCATTTATTGGTGTTTTCGTTGCAAGATTTTTATCTTTAGGACCTGGCAATGCACTTTTATTTGTGGTTTTATGTGCAAGCGCCTCTTATTTAGCAGTTCCTGCAGCGATGAGGATGACAGTTCCAGAAGCTAAATCTAGTTATTATATTTCAACTACACTAGGTCTAACTTTCCCATTCAATATAGTTCTTGGCATTCCAATATATATGAGTTTAGTAAATACCATTATCCCATTGTCCTCTCTATAAAAATGAAAAGATTAGACTTGATATTTAGTGAAAGAGAACTAGATGCAATCATTAAAACATTAGAAAAAGCTAATGTTCCTGGATATACAGTTATGAAACACGCCACAGGCAGAGGGCCTGAAAGAGTTGTTACTGAAGATATGGAATTTACAGGATTAGGAGCAAATGCTCATGTAATTGTTTTTTGTGAGCAAGAATTAATAGATAAAATGAGAGATAACATCAGGGACGATTTAAGCTACTACGGAGGAGTTGCTTATATTTCTGAAGCAACACCCCTCTAAATCAAAAATATAATATTTAATTTTTTAAGAATGAATCCAATCTACTCTTATATTTTTTCTACTATTTAAATATCTATCAATTGACATTGCGGCAATACATCCATCAGAAGCTGCAACAACGGCTTGCTTAAATGGTGTATTTCTTATATCTCCAATAGCCCATACTCCATCAGAGTTTGTAGACATAAAGTCATCCACAATAACTCCTCCGTCCTCTTTTAAAGCAATCTGATCTCCCAAAAAATCAGTAATCGGCTTTGAACCACTCATATAGACAAAGACTCCATCCAAATTTAAATTAATAGGATTTTCTTCTTGCTTATTTTTTACAACAACCCCATTAACTCCCATATCATCACCCAATATTTCCAATAATCTTGTTCTACTCCAATGTTTGATACTTGAATTATCCATCAATTCCATAGCTTCTTCATTATCTGATTTAGGATCACTTGATGTAATCCAATGCACAGTTGATGCAAATTTAGTTAGAACAGTTGCCTCTTCAATTGCCTCCTTGTTCACTCCGACAACGGCAACTTCTCTATTTTTATAAAAAGCCCCATCACATGTAGCACAATAACTTACTCCTTTGCCAAGAAAATCTGCTTCGCCCTTAAATGATGCTGGCCTACCCATCGCTCCACTTGCGAGTACAAGTGCTTTAGCTTTGAAAGTACCTTCGGGTGTATAAACCATTTTCCATTCTCCACTAGCATCTATTCCAAACACTTGTGCTCTTCTATAGTCTGTGCCGTATTGCACAGCTTGTTCTCTCATTAGAGTAAGTAATTTCTCCCCACTTATATCAACCGGAACACCTGGATAATTAGCTATTTGATGAGTTATTGCTAAGGCACCAACAGATGGATTTTTATCTAAAATTACCGTCTTTAAGTTTGAACGAGATGTATAAAGTGCGCAAGTACATCCTGCCGGGCCTCCTCCGATAATAACTACATCTGACTCAATGATTTCCAATTTTAAAAAACTCCTTTTTAGTAGTTTATTAGATGAGTTCTTGGTTAGAAGATATTTTTAATGTAAATACCTAAACCTCTATATAGATATAAGTTAAAAGAAAAAAGAGAAAAAAGCACAATATAGAAACAAACTTACATAGGAAAAACATAGAAATTAATTATCAAAATAATCAGTTACGTGAAATGTTCTGTATTGATCTATTATTAGGTCATATCGAAAAATCAATTGCCGTAGAAACATTATATTTTTCATGACAAACTCTGATTACCTTTTAAAAGCTGCCATTAAGAAAGTAACCGAAAAATTAAATGAGATATTGGTTGAAAAAATTGAAGAAGCAACAAATATTGCTCAGGATGCTCCCGAAATTCTCAAAAAAGAATTTGATAGTTTGAAAGAATCCATAATCGAAGAAGCCTCAAGAATGGAAAAAGCCGAAAATATTCAAGAAAATGAGTCTTCAAATACTTATCAAGATTCCAAAATAAAAAAAGCTTTAAATGAAATTGAAGGTATCAATAAGCAAATTGATCTCTTTAATAAAAACATAAATAATTAAATTAAATGAGTTATTACATTCTTCATTATCGTTTAAAAAAGTTAAAGAGGGCCTTTCTTATATGGATAACTCTGATTTTGCTTTTAATAAATTTATGGATAGATAATATTAGATTTACAATTTTCCAAACTAAGAACAATGAAAAAAGTAGGGTCCAAATTAAAAGAGCTAGGTGGTTTACTAATCAATTAATAAAACTTGGTTCAGCATTTATTAAAATTGGACAATTATTATCGGCGAGACCTGATTTAATTCCCAATACCTGGATTCAGGAATTGTCCAAATTGCAGGATCAGGTCCCTAATTTTTCATTTGCACAAGTTGAAGAAACTATAAAATATGAACTAGGACCTAAGTTTAATGGAATAGATCAAATTATATGTGATCCGGTTGGATCAGCATCATTAGCTCAGGTGCATAGGGCGACTTTAAAAGATGGTAAGAAAGTAGTATTTAAAGTTCAAAGACCCAATTTAAAAGAATTGTTTATTATCGATTTGGGCATAATGCAACAAATAGCAGGGTTGTTGCAGAAAAATAAGAATTGGAGTCGAGGTAGAAACTGGGTTGAGATTGCTAAAGAGTGTAGGAAAGTTCTCATGAAAGAGCTTGATTTTAATTGTGAAGCACAATATGCAGCAAGATTTAGACAGCAATTTCTTAATGATGCAAATGTTGAAGTTCCTGAAGTAATTTGGGATATGAGCAGTGAAAAAGTGCTTTGTTTAAGTTATCTAGAAGGAACAAAAATAAGCGATTTAGAAAAATTACAATCACAAGAAATTGATTTGCCTAAAATTGCAGAAATAGGTGCAATTAGCTACTTAAAGCAATTAGTAAATTACGGTTTTTTTCATGCAGACCCGCATCCAGGGAATCTAGCAGTTTCAAATGAAGGTAAATTGATTTTTTATGATTTTGGAATGATGGGCAATATCTCAAATAATCTTCAAACAAGATTAGGCGGGATGGTAAAGGCTGCTGCTCTTAGAGACGCCTCATCACTTGTTAGTCAATTACAACAAGCTGGACTAATTTCAAAAGAAATTGATGTAGGACCAGTCAGAAGATTAGTCAGATTGATGCTTAAAGAAGCCTTAACTCCGCCATTTAGTCCAAATATTATTGAAAAATTATCTGGAGATTTATACGAACTTGTTTATGAAACACCATTTCAACTACCAGTGGATTTAATCTTTGTAATGAGGGCTTTATCAACTTTTGAAGGAGTTGGTAGAATGCTTGATCCAGGGTTTAACCTTGTATCAGTTACCAAGCCTTATTTAATAGAACTTATGACTTCAAATAATCAAACTCCCAACGATTTATTTAACCAATTTGGCAGGCAAGTAGGTGAACTAGGATCGAAAGCTGTGGGAATCCCCAAAAGAATAGATGAAAGTTTAGAAAGATTAGAGCAGGGCGATTTACAATTGCAAATAAGAATGGGAGAGTCTGATAGGCAATTCAAAAAAATGTTTACTGCCCAAAAAACTTTAGGGCATTCAATTCTTATAGGCAGCTTATCAATTGCATCCGCATTACTTGTAAGTAATAAACAAAATAATTTTGCATTGTTACCGCTATTTTTTGCACTACCAATAAGTATTGATTGGATTAAATGCCAATTAAGTATGAGGAAAGGCTCACGTTTAGAAAAACTTAAGCGCTAAAAAACTATATTTTTATGGGACCTAAACCTAAAGCTCCAGCGAATCTTGCTTGATTTCCCAATTCCTCCTCAATTTTTAAAAGCCTATTATATTTTGCAATCCTTTCACTTCTACTCAAAGAGCCGGTCTTGATCTGACCAGATCTTGTAGCGACAGATAAATCAGCAATTGTTGTATCTTCAGTCTCACCACTTCTATGACTTATAACACTTGTGAAACCAGAAGTTTTAGCTAACTCAATGGCTTCCAAAGTTTCAGTTAATGTTCCAATTTGATTTACCTTTATTAGGATTGAATTAGCAGATTTCTCCAAAATCCCTTTCCTTAACCTTTCTGTATTAGTAACAAATAAATCATCCCCTACAAGCTGAACTTTATTTCCTAATTCTTTATTTAATTCTGACCAACCCTCCCAATCATCCTCTGCTAAACCATCCTCTATTGAAACTATTGGATAATTAGAAACTAATCTCGAAAGATATGAAATCATTTCAGAACTATTTAAACTTTTACCTTCATATCTATAAGTACCATCACTATAAAATTCAGTACTAGCAACATCTAAAGCTAAAGATACCTGCTTTCCCGGAGTAAATCCGGCTTTTTGAATTGCCTCTAATAATAAATCTCCTGCTTCTTCACTCGATGACAAATTAGGCGCAAATCCACCCTCATCGCCTACAGCAGTAGATAAACCTTTTTGATCAAGTAATGATTTTAATGAGTGAAAAATTTCAGTACCCATTCTTAATGATTCACTAAAATTTTTAACTCCATGCGGGACGAGCATAAATTCTTGAAAATCAAGACTATTTGGTGCATGAGCACCACCATTGATTACATTCATCAATGGAACTGGAAGAAGATTGGATAATGGATCTCCAAGATACCTATATAGGGGGATTTCTAAAGCATTTGCTGATGCTCTGGCAGTTGCAAGACTTACTGCAAGGATTGAATTTGCTCCAAGGTTGGACTTATTAGGCGTTCCGTCAATTTCAATCATTAATTTATCAACTACAGGTTGATCTAAAGCTGACAACCCACATAAAGCCGGGGATATTGTTTCATGAATTTTATTTACAGCATTTAAAACACCTTTCCCCATATACTTTGAACCACCATCTCTTAATTCATGTGCCTCATGAGCACCCGTACTGGCTCCACTAGGAACAATTGCTTTACCACTTGCCCCACATTCCAAGAATACTTCAGCCTCTACAGTTGGATTACCTCTTGAATCGAGGACTTGCCTTGCTTCAATAGTATCAATAAGAAAATCAATAGTTTCTTTCACAATTTAATTATTACTATTTAAATCCTATTAATAGCTGAACTATTTGGCTAATATCTGAAATATATATGTTACCCAAATATAATTTTTAATTTAAGTACAACTTAAAAAATAATTAAAAGTTTTTTCAATCCACAGTCCGCACATCCCCTTTCATCAACACATTTTTACATTTCATCTTACAATTTGAAAATTATTGGATGATTATTAATGCAGATCTTATTTAGAATATTAATTAATAATCAACTATAGTTTTTATAGTTTATGAGAGAAACTCTTACATCCAGTCCTGAACTTTTTAGCGATATAAGTTGGAATCTTCTTCTATTAGGAGAAGAAACCGCAAAAAAATGGAATCATAGCGAATTTAATATTGAACACATAATTCATACATTATTCTCATCAAGTGAATTCTTTGCTTTCATTGAAAAATTATCAATCGACCAAGATACAGTTTTAGATATAACAGAAGATTTTTTAGAAGAGACCCCTACAAATGAGTCAGATATTTTCACTATCGGAGAAGATTTAGAAATTTTGTTAGATAATGCAAATCAGATTAAAATTCAATGGGGATCAAGATTAATAGAGATTCCCCATTTATTAATTGCTCTTGGAAGAGATTTAAGAATTGGTAATTATGTTTTTGAAGAAGGAAATCTTTCTATTGAAAAATTAGAAGAAGAATTAAAGTTTTTCCCAAATATTA